>MVCZ01000063.1 GCA_002049825.1 Candidatus Zhuqueibacterota bacterium 4484_188 | reverse complement strand
ATTTCCACAAAATCGGCACCGCTCATGCTGAAAAAGGGAACGCCGGCTTCTCCGGCAACCGCCCGCGCCAGCAGTGTTTTACCGGTTCCGGGAGGTCCAAGCAGCAAACCGCAAACTCGATAATTTCGCGCAACTCTTCTTTGGCTTCGTCACAGCCGGCAACATCGTTAAAGGTTACCTTGGTTTCGGTTTCCATCATCAATTTTGCCTTGCTTTTCCCGAAGGAAAAAATGTTGCGCGGACCACCACCGCCCTGCATGCGCCGCGCCAGGAAAATCCAGAAGGCAATCAACAGAATCCAGGGTAAAAAATTCCCTAAGAACATCAGCCACTCGCTGGAGGGTTGCACAAATTCGATGTTGATTTCTTTTTCTCTCCAGGTATTCACCATCTTTTCATCAACAAAAGGCAGGATGGTTTTGAACTCGTCGTAAACCACCGTTTTACCGTTGGGCAAATTATCGGTAAACTTGCGGTTCAGCAGCCCCCGGAATTCGTTTTCGTTTACCACCACTTCGCCCTTGATAATCATGTTGTTTTCCAGGAAATAAAGATACTTCGAATAGGGAACACTCCGCTGCTGTTTTTTTCCTACCGGAAAAATAGAGGTCAGCAAAATAATTGCCATAATAATCACCACCCAAATCAGGATGGTTTTCGAGCCTTTTTTCCACTGGAATTCATTGTTATTTTTTTCCGGGCCACCGGGACGCTTTCCCCGAAAATCAGGTTTTTTATCTTGATTCATAAAAACTCACCTTCTTCGCCTGTTTAAAATTACTCCGTTACCTGGTAAATCGCATCCAGGTTTCTTTTTTGCTGTGCTAAATCAAGTCCGTAGCCGATGACAAATTTATTTTCGATTTCGAAACCGACATAGTCAATGGTAAGCGGGACTTTTGCGCAGCCTTTCTTCACCAATAGTGATACAAACTTAACGCTGGCAGGTTTCATACTGCGAATTCGCTGGGTTAAGTAACTTACCGAAAGTCCCGAATCGACAATATCTTCTACCACAATCACGTCGCGACCGTGCAAATCGGCGCTAAAATCCTTAATCATGGTGATTTGCCCGGAGGAAACCCGTTCGTTACCGTAACTGGAAATTTTAATAAAATCGATTTCGCAGTCGATGGTTAACTGGCGAATCAAATCAACCAGAAAGAGCACTGCACCGTTGAGCACGCCCACAAAAATGGGAACCTTGCCCTGGTAATCCTGCGATATCTGTGCAGCCAATTCTTTGATCCGCTTCTGCAGTTTCTGCTTGCTGATCAGAACCTCAAATTCATACTCGTTGACTTTTAAAGTTTCCTGTGCCATCATGTTTCCATTTTTAAAATTAAACTGAATATTTTCGAACTATCGGGTCGAACCCGGTACTTTTCGCTGATTTGAAAACCCGGTAGCGCAACAATTTCTTTCCCGTTCAGCAGCACCTGCACATTCTGTTTTTCCGGCTGCTTCATTTTCAAATCGGTCAAAAAGTCGCTCACCAATTTTTCAGATGGCAAGCCCAGCGGCACAAAACGGTCGCCGTGTTTCCAGCGGCGCAGGTACAGCGGAAACTGCAAAGCGCTGCCATCGATAAATTCTTCCTCCTTGTTTGCGCTGAAATGAACCGTTTCCCTGCTTACCGCCGAGATGCGAAAACGGTACCCGGCGAGCGGGATGTCGTACCATTGGTTTTCTTCAACAGAGGTCTCTTCCTGAGATGTCGGTGTCCCGGGGTAGTTACAAAAAACCAACTTTTCACCATCTTTGAAACACCCGACATTTTCCTGCCACAAAAATGTGGTGCCCGGCTTTCCTTTTTCCAACCAGTAAAGAAAACTCCGAAACTGCCGGTAAACCACTTTTTCCGCTTTTCCGGTCAGCACTCCTAAAACATATTCGACTAACCGTATTTTAAACCAAGAAAAGTATTGTTTAAAGGCATGTATATCAAGATGAATTTTATTTTTAGCAATCCGCAACTTCCCGTTACGGACTATCTGCTCAAGCTGTTTTTCGTTGTAGTCATCCCATTCCTGTAAAACGAAAGACAGCTGCTGCAGATGTTCTTTTACCTTCGGATTGTATTCTTTCTCCAACAGCGGTAAAAGCCGGTGCCGAATTTTGTTTCGTGGAATGGAAAGGTCTTCGTTGGTTTCATCTTCACGGAACGGCAGGTTGTTTTCCCGGGCATAAGTCAGAATGGAATCCCGGCTGGCAAAAAGCAGCGGGCGAATCCAGCGTCCTTTTTGCAGCCGAATGCCAATTAGCCCCTGCAAACCGGTTCCGGAAATCAGACGCTGCAGCAGCGTTTCCGCCTGGTCGTCCAGGTGGTGACCGGTGGCGATTTTGGCATAACCTTTTTGCTGCGCCAGGTTTTCGAATAAGTGCTCACGCAGCTGGTGCCCGGCTTCCTCCAGCGAAAGACGATGTTCCCGGGCATAATCGGGAACCGATTCTCGCAAACCGTAAAACGGCAGATTAAACTCCCGGCAAACCTTTTCAACAAACCGGAAATCTGCATCGGCTGCCCGACCGCGGATGCCGTGATGCAGGTACACCCCACCCAAATCTACTTTCAGCCGTTTCTGCCAGGCGCGCAGCAGATGTAAAAGCACCATCGAATCCGGACCGCCGCTCACTGCCACCAGGATGTTTTCTCCCGGCTGAATAAGGTCATTTTGAACGATGAATTCAATAAAACGGTATTTCAGATTTGTCTTCATTAAAATATTGTTTTTATCACGGAGGGTAATATAACCAATTTTTGGGTTTTATTGTAATTCTTTTAAAACCACCCGGGGAAAAAGCAGGGTTCTTGCCGGTCTCAAGAATTCCGACCAGGAGGAAGGTGGTCCGTAAATGACCAATTCTCTATTGTTTCGCATTTTTCACAGGCAGACTGAGCGATTCTCGGGCTTCTCCGCGTGACGATATTTCCATCGGCGACCCGGGATTTTAGAGGAATAAAAAAATGTCCCGGAACCCCGGGACGGATTTGGTAGCGGCGCAGGGACTCGAACCCCGGACACTCGGATTATGATTCCGATGCTCTGACCAACTGAGCTACGCCGCCGTGCTTGATAAAAAACTGTCCCGAAAAATCGGGACAGAAGTAGTAGCGGGGGCAGGATTTGAACCTGCGGCCTTCGGGTTATGAGCCCGACGAGCTACCAAACTGCTCCACCCCGCGGTCTCTTAAAGCGGCGCTAATATAATATCTATTTTCTGGCATGTCAACACCTATTTCCGATTTTCCGGCAAACAATTTCCGGGCAACTGTCAAACTTTCCGCGGTCGAAAAGAAACTGGATTTTTGCCGAAACAAAACTATTTGAAGCACATGGTTTGATTATTTTGTGCCGCAAAATCACACTTTAAACAAACCGGGAAAATCTACCAGGTGCTGCCCGGTGGCATCGTACACCCACATCTTGCCGCCATTCAGAATAGCGCCGCCGCCGTACTCGCCCTTTTTGTTCACCGCATAAAACTTCACGTTGAAATTCGGCAGACCCTCTTTTTTTAACAGGTAAGAGAGTTTGGTATGATCGGCTATTCGTTGGCAAACCTCCAGACAGGCGTCCGTGGGCGATTTTCCCTGGCGCATAAATTCCACCACTAAAAAGCAAGACAGGTTTTTCAGGTTTGCTTCACCGCGACCGGTTGAACCGGCGGCACCGACCTGGTTGTCCACGTACAACCCGGCACCGATTATCGGCGAATCCCCCACCCGACCGGGAATTTTGTAGGGTAACCCGCTGGTGGTTGTTACCCCGGCTAAATCTCCGTTCGCATCCAGGGCACAGCAATTAATGGTGCCGTGGTTCTCCCGGTAAATACGAATTTCCTCGCCGTATTCTTTCACCTCGGTGGACAACCAGTCATCGTCCTTGCTCAGATTTTCCTTCCAGCGCAGCCAGATTTTGCGTGCTTTATCGGTCAGCAAATCTTCTACTTTAAAACCGTGCATCCGGGCAAAATCCTGTGCCCCCTTTCCCACTAACAGCACATGATCGGTTCGCTCCATGACTATCTGCGCCACTTTAGACGGATTTTTAATTCCCTCCAGGCAGGCAACCGCACCGGCATTGTGGGTGGGACCGTGCATCACCGAAGCATCCAACTGTACCACTCCGGCTTCGTTGGGCAGACCGCCGTAGCCCACGGTAATATCTTCCGGGTCGTTTTCCACAATATTGACCCCGGCGATGACCGCATCCAGGGGATCGGCAGATTGTTTAAGCAGCTCCATAGCACGGGCGGTAGTACGCTTTCCGTTTGCACTGGAAATAACCACCGGGTGTGCGGGTTTCGCACTTCCCTTGGCAGGTTCGGCATGCAGCTTCCGCCAGGCTTCCGGAACCAATGTTAATCCCGTTCCGGCGATGAGTGAATTTTTCAAGAAACTACGACGATTCAGTTTCATTTCATATCCTCCGGTAATTGATTCATCTTTTTTAACAGGGAAATAATCTGTTCTCCAAGCTTCTTATCCGCCAGGGTCTCCAACAACTGTACCGCACTATTCTCTTCCGGAAGGTGCAAGTGGAAGGACAAACCGGGGCGTTCCAGCGAACGGTCCCAGGAAATTTGCAGGTTTCCGGCAAACGGTTTTTCGATCTGCCGGGCACCTTCCTGCATTTCACTTTCAATGCGCGTGAGAATTGGAAACCGTTTTTCTTTCACTTTCATTTTTATTTCCCGGGATTTTTGCTGCGGCGTCCATCTCTGCCGGAGCAGTTTTTCCAGCCCGATTTGTTCCCAAAATTGCACAGGGGTCACCCGGTCACGCAGGCAAATATCCTGAACCTGTTCCAGCAGGGATGTAAGTTCCTGCCCGTTTAAATTCAGTTGTGCCGCTATTGAAAACCACATTTCATACTCCGGTAGAAAATATGCCCGCAGCCTATTCAACACTCGCAGTTGAAAATTTACTAAACCCAAGTTTTTGCGCTACACGGAAACGCCGGAATCCGTCGATAAGCAAAAATCGCTCTTCCTTTTTTACTACCCGGATTGGCTCAAGCACGCCATTTTGTTGAATGGATTTTTGCACCTGCTCATTTGCCGAAACAATCCGATAAGCATACGGAACAGAAAACTCAATATCGCAAAGCGCAATCAAACGGTAGTTCATGGTACGGTCGTTCCTGCTGTCGTGTTTTACTTCTTCCGGTTGACAAAATAGGTGTGAAAAGAATTCAATATCAAATGGAAATCTAAAAAGAAGTTTGAAATCGGAACAGGTCAGGATTTATCTTCAGCCGGCAAAAAACGAAAAAAGCGAAGCATTAGAAACACAGCAGTGTTTACTGCATTCCGTATTTCGAGAGCAAAGCACAAGGTGGTGATTATTTCACCGGAAAGAACGTTTTTAATCGAAACGATATTGCCGGAAACTGCGCGTGGTTTCCTGGAACACCACTTTGATGACACCGGTAGTGGGAACCGCTAACAGCATTCCCAGGATACCAAAAAACTGACCGCCGATAATGACCACCAACAGCACAATAAGCGGGTGGAGATTGACTGTTTTGGCAACTACTAACGGCTGCACCAGCACGTTGTCTGCCAACTGCACCGCGGCGAAAGCCAGGGCAATCCAGAGCACCATGGAAAGATTACCTGTTTGCATTATCGAAACAATAATTGCCGGAATGGCACCGGCAACCGGACCGATGTAAGGAATCAGGTTCGCCAGACCGGCAAAGGCGCCGATTACAAAAAAGTAATTCACTCCTAAAAGCCACAGCGCAATTACCGAAAGCACCCCAATGATGAGTGCATCTAAAAATTGGCCGCGCAAATAATTGCCAAGCTGCAGGTCCGTTTTGTGCACCAGGTTTAAACTGAATTCAAAATACCGGTTGGGTACCAGGCTGATAAATGCTTTTTTAATATCCGGTCCGTCTTTTAACAGGAAAAACATGATGAAAGGAATCAGGATGAGATTGGTAACCAGTGAAACCGCATTGAGCAGGTACCCAAGAATTTCCTGACCGAAATCGCTGAGGAAGGTCTGTGTTTTTTCCGCCAGGTTTATTTGCTGCAGCCCCAAAAACTGCAAATTGGACTGGATGCTTTGTTCCATGCGGGTAAGCAATTCACTTGCCTGCCCGTTGGCTACACCTTCCTGGATGGCTTGCACTTCGTTGCTGATGACCGGCAATAACAGCAGAACAAATCCAATCAGAATCAGGATGATGAAAGAAAAAACAACCAGGGTAGAAAGTGTTCGGCTGAGTCCTCTGGCTTCCAGCATGCTGGCTAAGGGGTCCAAAATATATGCTAACAGTGCCGAAATAATGATGATTTTAACCAGGGGTGCTATGCTGTACAGAAAGAGAAATGCTACCGTTAGCGCAACTATCCAGAGAAATATTTTAAAATACCGGTTCATTGGCTAACCTCTTCGCTGGTTTGGGATTGAGCGGCGAGCTGCTGCCGCATCTGCTGATTTTCAATGTTGGCAGCTTTCAGACGTTCACCAATGATTTTTGCCAGACGAAGAACAATTTTAATTCCCAGGCGCGGATTCCTTTCGATGACCCCGAACAAATCCGGCTGAAAAAATCCCAGCATCTTGCAGTCGGTTTTGGCAACTGCCGAAGCGGAGCGCGGCGAGTCGTCCAGCAAAGCAAGTTCACCAAA
>MVCZ01000062.1 GCA_002049825.1 Candidatus Zhuqueibacterota bacterium 4484_188 | reverse complement strand
AAAAAAGGCTCCCCAAAACAGTCGCGATCGGTTCGTTCTGGCGACCGGTTTATTCAACAGGACCAAAGCCAACAGGATAAAGCCGGCGCTGAGAATAAACCGACCATACAGGAAATGGACATTTAAGCTGTGGAGCAAAATAGTTGCCCCGATGGCAATAAGCAAAATACCGGTGATTTTTGAATTTTTCATTTCTATAAACGATTTTTATGTTTCCCTGCACAAACTCCTGCCAGCATACGGTTATCCCGGCTGCGGTAAATTTGCCGTCCTTTTTCGCCGGCAAGCACTTCGGTTCCTCCTTCTTCTGTCGGTTTGTCGGTTGAGGGCGCTTTATGAATTGAAAGAATAAGAACAATGCCAATGGCAATTAAAAAGAGTGCCCAGATGCTGGTCCAGGGAATCCGCCAAAATTGGAAGTATTCGAATAAACCAAATTCCCGGAACAATAAAATTAATCCGATAATTACGAATAGCCAGCCCCAGAAGACAGTTTTGTCTTTCGTGCTGCGCGGAGAGCCGGCTTCCTGGGAAGGGTTCTCCGGCACAATGATGATGGCAGCAAGATAGAGAATTAACCCAATCCCGCCAAAAAAGGCTAAGATGACAAATAGAATCCGAAATATGTTCGCATCCACCGCGAAATATTCTGCCATTCCTCCGCACACACCGGCAATAAACCGGTCAATTCTGGAGCGGTATAATCGTCTGCTTTTTTCCTTATCTTCATTCATCGCATGTCTCCGGATAAATCATTTAATTTTCTATAGCGCAGATTGGCGTGAAAAGTTGCGCTTAAATCGAAAGTTTAATGTCCAGCACCTGGTATTTTAAGAATCCTGCCGGCACTTTTATTTCCACCGTGTCTCCTTTTTCTTTGCCCAGAAGTGCTTTGCCAACCGGGGAAGTGGTGGAAATTTTATTCTGCTTAAAATCGGATTCTTCCGGTGAAACCAGGATGTATTCAACTTCCCGGTTGCGGCTAAGGTCCTTCAATTTTACCTGGGAGAGGATAGTCACTTTGTCCTTCGCCATATCATCTTTTTTCAAAATTTTAGCCCGGCTCAGGGTTAATTCCAGTTGCGCAATTTTGGTTTCTACCAGGCTTAACGCCTCTTTGGCAGCATGATATTCGGCATTTTCTTTCAAATCACCGAAATCACGGGCAACACTTATTTTTTTTGATAATTCCGGTCGCTTTACCTGTTTCAGATTATTCAGCTCTGCTTTTAATTTATCATATCCCTCTTGTGAGAGATACACATAATCCGCCATAACATACTCCTATCTTTTGGTTCATTTTTTTCGATTTCCCATTCCTTCCTGTCTTTCAACACTAATCATTCCGGTTATTTTGTTCAATCCGTTTATCAGGCGGGTTAGGTGCGGTAAATTTTTTACCTGCACGATTAATTTACCAACCACCAGGCGGTCTTTTAATTTTAAATCCACGTGAATAATATTTGTGTTGTTGGCTGAAATAACCTGCGTAATATCCTGCAGGAAATTTTTCCGATCTTCGCCAAGTAACGCCAACTGCACCTGGAATTGTTCATCCTTCTCGACAGTCCAATTGACCTCGATTGCCCGATCCCGCTTTTCAATCAACCGTTGAATGTTGGGGCAATTGGTCCGGTGTATGGTAATGCCCTTTCCTTGCGTAATGTAACCAATGATGTCGTCTCCCGGTACCGGCTGGCAACATTTACCGATATGCACCACCATGTTGTCAATTCCTTCTACCTGTACGCTGGAATGTTTTTTCCCATGGCGTATGATCCGATCCATCAGCGTCTTTTTCGGAGCTTCTAA
The DNA here is from genome assembly GCA_002049825.1 of Candidatus Zhuqueibacterota bacterium 4484_188. Lineage (GTDB taxonomy): Bacteria > Calditrichota > Calditrichia > RBG-13-44-9 > RBG-13-44-9 > 4484-188. The sequence continues at coordinate 10,440 of MVCZ01000062.1, read as the reverse complement.
CTTTTCTTCCGATAAAACAGAGAAGAGTTTTTCCAGCGAAATTTCTCCCCTTCCGATAGCGGCTTTTAAATTTTCAATATTCTCAAAATGCAGTTTCCGGGTTAATTCAAGAAGCTTTTCTTCATTTAACTTGATATGATATTTCCTAAAATATTTGTTGAGAATTTCGTCGCCCAATTTCACACTGTGGGTAAACTGCACTTCCCTGAGATACCGACGAATGTGGTGGCGAGCCTTGCTGGTTTTCACAAATGTCAGCCAGTCCTGGCAGGGGTGTTGGTTTTGGCTGGTGATTATTTCCACCTGATCCCCACTGCTCAATTTCGATTTCAGGTGGACAATTTTGCCGTTTACCTTTGCTCCCAGGCAGTGCATTCCTACCTTGGTATGGACAGCAAAAGCAAAATCTACCGGTGTTGCACCGATAGGCAGCTTAATCACATCACCACGGGGGGTAAATACAAAAACTTCATCCTGGTATAGATTGATTTTTAAACTGTCCAGGAAATCCCGTGCATTGACCGTCTCCTTTTCATCAAACTGTTCCAGTAGTTGGCGAACCCAAACCAATTTGTCATCAAAATCATCTTTCGAGTTCGGGTCTTTGCCTTCTTTATACCGCCAATGTGCGGCAATACCCATTTCGGCTATCCGATGCATTTCCTTTGTCCGAATCTGAACTTCCAACATACGCCCGGTATTATCGACTAAAGTGGTATGCAATGATTGATACCCATTGAATTTGGGCATGGCAATGTAATCTTTAAAACGTTCATACACCGGAATAAACAGGTTGTGAATTATTCCCAATACGTAATAACAATGTTCCACAGAATCGACGATAATACGAATAGCAAACAGATCATAAATCTCTTCCAGCGGCTTGTTGCGAATTTTCATTTTCTTGTAGATACTGTAAAAATGTTTAGGGCGTCCCTGAACTTCGGCATCGATATTATGTTTTTTTAGTTCTTCTTTAATAGGATCAATGATCCTTTTTATATGGGTTTCCCGCTCTTCTTTTCTTTCATTCAGTCTTTTTGCTAAATCTTCATAGGCTTTGTGGTCAACAAATTTAAAAGACAGGTCTTCCAGTTCACTTTTTAATTGAGCCATTCCAAACCGGTGTGCCAGCGGTGCATACACGTCACGGGTTTCGGTGGCAATTCTCATGCGTTTTCTTGAAGCAACATGCTGAAGTGTTCGCATATTGTGCAGCCGGTCGGCAAACTTGATAATAATCACCCGAATATCCTTCGCCATGGAAAGTAACATTTTGCGAAAGGTCTCCGCCTGGCGTAATTCCATACTCACCGATTTGCGCCCGCTGATTTCGCTGATCTTGGTAACGCCGTTCACCAGGTTGGAAATGTCTTTATTGAACAATTCGGTCAAGTCGTCCAGTGTAAAGCCGGTGTCCTCCACAACATCATGCAGCAAACCGGCTACAATTGTGGTGGAATCCAGACGCATACCGGCGAGTATTTCTGCCACATTCAGGCAATGCTCGAAATACGGTTCGCCGGAGTAGCGATACTGATCCCGGTGTGCCCAAATCCCAAAATGGAATGCCTTGTTTAGCATCTCCTTGTCGCAATTAGTATTGTTCTTACATACTTCATTGATCAGTTGATCAAATTTGGGTCGGTATTTTTTTACCAATGCCTGGTATTTTTTGTCGTTTTTATCAATTCTAAACATAACTCTCAATACCGGAACAATTGAATTAACTGCCCGGATTTAATTATTTGAATAGCCAATAATTCCACGCTCTTCTAAAACGCGCATCATTCGCGGTCTATAAATCAGGTTAAATACATTCTCTTTACCGGGGAAAAGTGAAATCGCATAATTTCGTGTCTGACCAATGATTCTCAGCCCCTCGGAGAGGTCCAGGTTTTCCCGCTGATAAAGAATCTGAATCTGCAAATCGACCATCAACTGTAATCGCCGTAGTTTTTTGTTTTCTTCCAAAATATGTTTTTGTTCTTCCATCGTCTTCATTATTTAATAAAAACTAAATAAATTCTCTGATTATATCAACAGAATATTTTTCAATATCAAGTAAATATTTTTTTTATTCAACCCCCCGGCAATCAGAAACATTATTATCACTTTTATTATTTAACGCTTTCTTCGGGCAATGGTTCGGTGATAAATCAATGCACCGGGATTTTGCCAATTCGGGATAAATTGCCCCAATTGTTTATTTCCGGGAATCCCGTTAAGATAACCTCGCTCCATTGACGGTTGTATTGATATTCAAACGGCACATTTTAAATTCTTATTTTAAATTTTCTCCCGGTTAAATAAATTCCGGTAACGGAAACCAAATAAGGAGTCATTATGAAATTTGCATCCGTATTATTGATGGTTTTATTTTTTATCTTTGGCTGTTCTAAAGAACAGAAAGTAATGGTTCACACAGACAAACCGGCAAAAATTGCCCCGGAAAAATTTGTCACTACACCCAGCGGTTTGAAATACGCAGTCATGGCAGATGGCAGAGGCGAACAGGCGCAACCCGGTAACAAAGTGTCTGTTCATTATAGTGTATGGTCAACCAACGGGCAACTGTACGACAGTTCGCTGAAACGCAACAAACCGTTTCAATTTGTCCTGGGGCAGGGACGGGTTATTCCCGGCTGGGACGAAGGTGTTGCCCTGATGAAAGTGGGCGATGTGTGGCAATTTATTGTTCCGCCACAATTAGCCTATGGGGAAAAAGGCGCCGGAAACTTGATTCCGCCCAATGCTACTCTCATTTTCGAGGTGCAATTACTGAGCGTGAAGTAGTAGTCCTCACCATCGGGTTGCACGGAAAAACAGCAGAGCGGCTTTCGCAGGAAAGCGGTGATGGTACCAGGGAGTAGAGCATGGAAAGAATGGCGGTCAGGATTTCTTTGCTAATTTATTGCGCAGACGGTTTCGGCGGTAAAGGAGATTATCCTTCAATTGGGCTATCGGTGCGTTTCTCCCCAATTGCTCCATCATTTCGATGTGGTTTAACCCCTGCTTAACCAGGTCAAGCGCCAACCGGTATTCCTTTTTCACATGTTCGTAATATTTCGCCAGTTCTTCCAGCGCCCCGGGATGATTGTTTTTTACCTCCAACAACCGGTGCATAACAGCACTGGATTTTTGCCGTTCACCCAACTTTTTATGTGTCATCGCCAAAAAATACAGGGCATTCTGGGCGCTTTCTTCTGCATTCTCCTGCCGGGAAAGTTGCTCGAATAAAGGGATGGCAATATCATACTGTTTCTGCTGGTAGAAATACCTGGCCAGGGAAAATAAATCCTGTGGATGAGTGAGTTTGGTACGTGGTGCTTCCAACACCCTGACGATTTCGATAGTTAAAAGAACAAGGTGAACAATGTCGAAAAAATTAAAGTACAGGAACCCAGCCGTTGCTTCCATATCCGTCGTGCCGCGTGTAAGATGTCGATGTGCGGCAAATCATCCAGCACTGAATCAATTCGGTTAAGCACAAAGCGGGTGCGCAGCAACGGGATGTCGTACGATTTGCCGTTAAAACTACCGATGCCTTCCGCGGTAACCAACCGGTTCTCCACATGCTTCAGCAACAGCCATTCGTGTTGAAAATCGGGCAGCACATATTGCCGGACCACGATATGATCCAGCTCGATGTGACCGATTCCAACCAGAAAAGCGTAAGTACCGGTGCCGCCGGCTAAACCGGTCGTTTCGGTATCGATGAACAAATATTTTTGCAGGTTAAATGTGCCGGTGCTTCGGTCGCCGGTGATTCGGTCAAACTGATTGACTATAAAACCGTTACTGCGGAGTTTTTCGAAATCCGGGTTCCGGTACACCGGGTAGTAGTTTTCTTTCATAATAATAAAGGAATTGCCCTCGGAAAGAATCCGGGCATCCAGTTCCCGCTGAAAATCCTCCGCCCAGTCCCGGTATTGAACGGTTCCGGTTTTCTGGATTGGCGTTTGGGAACTGTTTTTGTCCAGCCGGGCTAATTTATCTTTGAGATTCATTTATGGTGTTAGTGTTTTTATTCTTTTCACTCCCGGCTGCCACCATCCTCCGCATTTCTTTTAACAGGCTTCGGGCTAAAATTTTTCCCCTTTCCCCTACTTCTAACAGCGGTCCCACGCAACTCGGACAGCCGCTTTCGCATTCGCAGTTGCGAACAAGATTTAAGCCTGCTTCCAGCACTGGCAGCGGATCGTTCATTATTTTCCAACTGAGTCCCACGCCGCCGGGATAATTATCGTAAAAATAAATAGTCGGGCGGTGAGAAAAAGGTGCCTGCAGCATGGGAACCGCCCTGATATCTCCCGGATCGCACATCACAAAAATCGGTGCGATATTTCGCAGCACATTTGCCACCGCCTGTAAAGCGCCGCCCATTTCCGCTTCGGAAATTTCCTGGTTTTCCACAAATGCCGGGGTAAATTCGAACCACATGGCGGTGGTGCTCATCTCCAGTTCCGGTAAAAACACCTTCCCGGCGCCCACGTTTTCATGGGTGAAAAACTTAATCTTTTTATACCCGGTGGTCACCGTGCTGACATTAATTTCCCCGTAAGCCAATTGTATAAGTGGATTTTCTTTTTCCTCGTCCACCGAAAGCACCTTGATGTTGGTTTTGGTAATCGCATCGGTGTAGTAGTCAACGCTCACCTTCCGCACGTATGCTTTTTTCCGCTCCCAATCCAGCAAGTCCACGTGGTACTGCTCCGACTCGTGCATGTAAATCGCTTCTTTATGAACCAGCATCGGCGCACCGAACAAATCTACTTCTCCCACCACTCGTTCTTTCTCGGTCTTGTCGATAATCACCACATTGTCCGGCGAAGCGCTGCGCAGGCTCACTTGTTCAGCGGGATAGATTTCGCTCATCCAGAAATATTTTCCCTCGGTCGCCCGCAGTACATTTTTTTCGGTCAGGTAATCCAGAATTTCACCGGTTCCATCAATTCCGAATTTCTCTTGTTGCTCAAAGGGAATTTCAAAGGCGCCGCACTTGATATGGTTCATCAAAATGAGCAGATTATTCGGGTCGATAATTCCGCTTTCGGGAGATTTCTGCAGAAAATACTCCGGGTGGTCAATCATGAATTGGTCCATTGGCGAACTGCTGGCGACCAGGATGGTCAGCGAGGTAGCGGTACGCCGCCCTGCCCTGCCGGCTTGCTGCCAGGCGCTGGCAATGGTGCCCGGGTAACCCGCCATTATCGAAACGTCCAACTGCCCTATGTCGATGCCCAACTCCAGGGCGTTGGTACTAACCACCGAAAGGATTTCTCCCGTTTTCAATCCCTGTTCAATTTTTCGTCGTTCCAGCGGTAAGTAGCCGCCGCGGTAGCCGCTTACTCTGTGAAGCGGAATATGCAGCTTCCGAGCCGATTCTTTGATATACTTGGTTAAAATCTCCACCCGCATCCGGCTGCGGGCAAATACGATAAATTGCACCTGCGCCTCTAACAGGTGAGTTGCCAGACTCCGCACTTCGCTTACCACCGAGCGACGGATGCCCAGCTCGCGGTTGACAATTGGCGGGTTGTAAAAAACAAAATGCTTTTTACCGGACGGTGCGCCATTTTTATCGATAAGCTCCACCGGTTCCTCGATGATTTTTTGCGCTAACTCCGCCGGATTGGCAATGGTAGCCGAACAGCAAATGAACTGAGGTTGTGAGTGGTAAAACCGGGCAATGCGTTTCAAACGTCGTATCAGGTTTGCCAGGTGGCTTCCCACCACACCACGGTAATAATGAATTTCATCGATAACCACATACCGTAAATTTTCGAAAAGCTTAGTCCAGATAGTGTGATGTGGTAAAATACCCTTGTGAAGCATGTCCGGGTTAGTAATAACGATATGCCCGGAACGCCGGATTGCTTTCCGCGCGGTTACCGGCGTGTCGCCGTCGAAGGTGTAGGTGCGAATGTCGGCTTCCATCAGTGTGATGAGATTGTGCAGTTCTTTCAACTGGTCCTGGGAGAGCGCTTTAGTTGGGAAAAGATAAATCGCGCGCGAATCCGGCTCGGAGAGCACCCGGTTAAGTACCGGCAGATTGTAAGCGAGTGTTTTCCCGCTGGCGGTCGGCGTGACCAGCACAATATTTTTCCCCTCCTGAATCGCCCGGAATGCTTCCGCCTGGTGAGAATACGGTTTTTGAATACCGCTCAATTTCAGTGCCGCAAATAGTTTCGGGTGAACAGTGGCAGGAAAATCGGAATAGTGCGCTTCACGGGCGGGAATTTCTTCCCAGTGGGTGATGTTCCGGGCAATGCGCGGGTCGGATTTCAGAAAATCAATCAGTTGTTCCAGGGTCATTTTTACTTTCCAGTTGCGCTAAATATTCGTCTGCTTTTGCCAGTTGCTTTTCGGTAAAAACTCGGATTCCGGCATTTTTCAACAAGGCAGCGGTTACCCCGTCTCCCGGATAAAGCGTGCTGCTAAAAGTACCATCGTAAATTTCTCCGCAGCCGCAGGAAGGGCTTTCGGAAGTTAAAATAGCAATTTTTATGTTTAAATCCATTGCCAGACGATAGGTCTGCTGTGCACCGCTCAAATATGCGCCGGTAACATCACCATGCTCGATAGTGACCACCCTGCTTTTCCCCACCAGGACATCGTACCCGTCCCCAGACTGAATTTCTGCCGGTGGTCGGGGAACCGGCAGTCCGCCGGCAACTTCCGGGCAAACCGGTATCAGACGTTTTTCTTTCGCCCATCGGGTTATTATTCGCGAGACAATGGTATTCGCCCGCCCGTCATATCGAACTTCTTCACCTATCAAACATGCACTAATCAGTATCTTTTCCATGATTAAAATTAACTGGATTTCTGCTTGGAATGCAAGACAAAAGCATAATTACCGAGGTAACTGAATGTGTAAATCAACCGGTTTCAAAAAATAGCGTCACTTAATTGTGAGTTACTTCTTGTCTCTTCCGGAATAATTCAGTATACTTATGTTTTAAATTTGGGAAAGAAACAGAATTTTGAAGGAGCAAAGTATGGATTATCTTGGCGAATTAAAGGTTGTGCCGAAACTCCCCGAACAGATCAAACGATTGAAGGAATTAGCTTATAATTTTTACTTTTCCTGGCACCCGGAGGTACGCGATCTATTCATTGAAATAGATAAAGAGGTGTGGAAATTTGTCAATCATAACCCGGTAAAATTTTTACACGAAGTGCAGCAAAAGCGGTTAGAAGAAAAAGCGCAGGACAGAGTTTTCTTAGAAAAATATAAGCAGGCGCTCACCGATTTTGATAAATACATGCGAGACGAAAAAACGTGGTTTTCCTCGAATTTTCCCGAATACCGGGGGCGGCACATTGCCTACTTCACCGCGGAATTCGGATTTCACGAATCACTGCCTATTTATGCCGGTGGATTGGGTGTGCTTGCCGGCGATCATATCAAATCAGCCAGCGACCTGGGAATTCCGCTCACCGGGGTAAGCCTGTTTTACCAGCAAACCTATTTCACCCAGGAAATCGACGCACACGGTAACCAGATTCCCCATTATTTGCCACTTAATCCCGAAGAACTGCCACTCCGGCGGGTTTCCGATTCGAAAAAGAAACCATTGATTTTAAAAGTGCCGGTTGCCAACCGGATGGTGTTTTTTCAACTCTGGAAAGCCCGGGTTGGGAGAATTTCAGTTTATTTGCTCGATACCAATGTACCGCAGAATACAATGGCTGATCGCCAGATAACCGCTCGTTTGTACGGCGGTGACCAGGAGATGCGAATTTCCCAGGAAATTGTGCTGGAAGCCACCGCAGCAAATACCATTTTTACCACACATACCCCGGTTCCGGCGGGAAACGATGCGTTTCCCCTGCATATAAAAGACAAATATTTCCAGCATTATTGGGAATCGGTGGGAATTCACCGGCATCGTTTTATGGAATTAGGCTCACAAATCCAACCCCAGGGCTACGAGATTTTTAATCTGACTATTTTATCCTTGAATCTGTCCCGTTACCGAAACGCGGTAAGCCGGCTGCACGGTTATGTCTCGAAAGACCTCTGGAAAACAGTCTGGCCGGATTTCCAACCGCATGAAACACCGATTTCCAGTATCACCAATGGTGTTCATGCCGCCACCTGGATATCCCGGAAAATCCGGGCAATACTCCAATCCCAGTTATCGAACAACTGGGAAGAAAAGCAGGACGACAATAATTTTTGGAACAAGGTAGATAACATTCCCGATCAGGTTTTGTGGAATGCCAAACTGGAAATGAAACAGAAATTGCTTAACCACATCCGGGAACGGTTGCAGAAACAGTACCGACGTAATAAAACCGGTTCACTTCACATGCTCAGAATCAGCAAGGTTTTGAAAGCGGAAGTGTTGACTATCGGTTTTGCCCGCCGCTTTGCCACTTACAAACGCGCCACCCTGGTGTTTCGGGATTTGGAGCGCTTGAAACGTTTGGTGAACAACCCGGAAAAACCGGTGCAGATAATTTTTGCCGGAAAAGCGCATCCCAAGGATTCCGGTGGACAGGATTTGATTCGCCAGATCTATGATATTTCTCTGACCCCGGATTTTAGGGGAAAAATCATCTTCGTGGAAAATTACGATATGGGCTTAGCCCGTGACCTTATCTCCGGGGTGGATGTGTGGATGAACAATCCCCGGCGTACTCAGGAAGCTTCGGGAACCAGCGGTCAAAAAGGCGGAATGAACAGCACCATTAATTTCAGTGTGCTTGATGGCTGGTGGGACGAGGGATTCAACGGAAAAAACGGCTGGGCTTTTGGTGAAAACGAAGATTTTGATTCTTTGGACGAATTGGATTCCTGGGACAGCGATGAATTGTATGATATTTTAGAGAATGAAATTATTCCGTTATATTACAATAAAAACGAATCGGGACTGCCGGTGCGCTGGATTCGCATTATGAAAGAATCGATGAAAACGATAACGCCGGTGTTTAATACTCACCGGATGGTGAAAGAATATTGGAACAAATTATATATTCCCGCAATCAATTCCGGCGAAGAATACCGAAAAGACAATTTCTCGGCAGTCAGAAGCCTGGCCGCCTGGAAAGACCGGATAGAGCGCCACTGGTCCGGGGTAGCAATCTCTCCCGCAGAATCGGGCGAAGAACACAACGGTTCGTTGATTTTGAAATTCGGCGATACCTGGAATTTTACCGCCCGGGTAAAATTGGGAAAACTGACGCCGCAGGATGTGAAAGTTCAGCTTTATTTAACCCTGGAGGATGGTCTGCATAATCATTCGGAACAATTGGCGGAAATTCATGAGATGAGTAATGTATCGCAGGAATCGGATGGTGTCTATCTGTTCAGTGCACAGGTTAACCCCAAAAACAGCGGTAATTACCAGTATACCCTACGGGTAATCCCCTATCATCCAAACCTGATCAACCAGGCGGAACTGGGGTTGGCATGCTGGTATGCGAAAGGGAATTAAAACATTTGGCATTGACAGAAGATTTTTCAGAATTGCCGAAGCACCCTCCCGCCTCAGTGCCATTTAAGGTGCTTGCATTTTTTAGCCGGGCGGTTCACCGCTCGGCGATTATTCCTGGTGCATTTCTTCATTTGCTTGTCTTTAAACCGTTCCTTGCCACCACCTCCGGGAATATTTCCGGCATTTTACCTGGGCAATTGATAGAGACTATCGAGTTGATTGTTGGTGATTTCAAATTCATCATCGTCAATAAACCCGAATTTGTGCAGGCGGTTTAAAATAACCCTGGAGCGCCATAAAACAGCACGGTTCACCCGTACCGGATTCAGGCGTTCGGGGTTGGGAAGCACCGCAGCAAGCCGCACCATCTCATCTAAACGGAGTTGACTGGGATGTTTGTGAAAGTAGCGTGCTGAAGCCATCCTGATGCCGTAAATATTTTTTCCCCACTGGGCGATGTTTATATACAGCTCCAGAATTCGCGTTTTGCGTAGCTGTTTTTCCAAACGCCGCGCAATCAACCATTCCCGCAATTTCCGCCGGATGCTTTTGTCCGAAGACAGGTAAAGATTTTTGGCAACCTGCTGAGTAATGGTACTACCACCCCGGGAAAATTTCCCCCGCTCAAGGTTCTTTTTTAGCGACTGCTGCACTTCGAACCAGTCGATTCCCCGGTGCACCCAGAACGAAGCATCTTCGGCAACCACAACACAGCGACGCATCGCTACCGGTACCCGACCAATCGAAATCCACCGGTAAGATATTTTTTGCAATTTTACCTGCACGGCACTGCTTTGTGCCCGCACGTTCATCAAATCCTTTTTACCGGGATTCTTCTTTTTCCAGACCGAAACATCGGGCAGGGTAAGAATAATGTAAAAAATAAACCCGACAAACAGTAAAATATAGCTGAAAAAATACCAGGTAAAAAAACGGCGCATTTGCAAATAAATGGGTATAATGAACGATTAGAAAAATATTTTATTCGGGA
>MVCZ01000061.1 GCA_002049825.1 Candidatus Zhuqueibacterota bacterium 4484_188 | reverse complement strand
TCAATTTTTACGCCCAGTATTTTTTGCAATTGACCGTAAATAGTTTTTATTTCGGTCATGTAGCCGTCGAAGGTGTGTTGGAAGTACTTATTTAAAATTTCATTCGTTAATTTGAGCAGGTCATCAGATATTTGCTCATTTACAGAAATTCTCCAGTAGTAACCGTTATAAATTCTCTCTTGCATTACTAAAGTACTTAAAGCACAGTTGTGTGCTATTATGTCTTTTGCTTCTTCGTGATCGTGTCCATCTCGTAGCAGACTTCGAAAAAGGTAATCAAACGTAAACCTGTCGTATACTACGTAATTTTTCTTAATGTAATCTTTTAAATATTGGGTAAACTCTCCGGTGTATTCCATCATTCTAAATATTTAAAACTCAGGTTTAATCTGCTTTTTTTAATTTGTAAATCGAGACTAAAAATATTGTTAATCTCAACTCCCAATGGTGTGAGATAAATTTTATCATAGTTGGAATCGGATTTTATTCTTTCCACTAAACCTAATTCTATACACCAATTACAGGCAAAATTCAAGAATTCATACATTGTCCTTTTCTTGTAATTTACCCCAAATAATCCATTTGCAAGATCCAGTTTTAAATCTGCAAAATCTTTTATGTTAGGCAGCCATTCACCATTGGTTACTTCCATAAACCGTAGAAACCAATAAAAATTAACTTTATGTGCTGTCCAATTCCCGTTAGTAATTACCCTCAATAGAATTTTTTTCTGTTCATTTGTCAAATCCACTGAAGGTAAGTTTGATGCTGATTCAATATCAATATTGAAATTATCGATATAATCGCGTCCATTTTGAGTGATAACATAAGAATTGCCGTCCGATTCAATCATTTCAAAATCTAATGCTAATTTTAAATAACACTTAAAATTTGTTGTTTTAGGTGATGTAAAATAATACGCCAATTCATTCTCTGTTAAAATATCCTTAGAGTAATCATAAAATGGCCTCATAATTTTATTTAACCATCTTAAATAGGAGATAGTATAATTCTTTGGACTGGGTAAAGCCAAACCAAAACTTAAACTTAATTTTTCAACTGTTTTTGTGTATAGATTTTTAACTTCATTGATAGAATACGATCTAACTAAAACATTATTATCTTCTCCAAAATTATCAATTTTTATTCTCGACCTTTGTTTTGTCTCTGAAGCATATAAAATACAATATTCGGTTTTATCAGAAAAGCTGACGTTCTTATAATTAAGAATTTGATGAAAACAATAATCCAATTTGTTTTTGTTGTCAAGTATCGTTTCTAATTCAACAATTAGTTGTTTCTTCTGATAATCCTCGACTACAAAATCTATCCTTCCGTAATCAGTTGTAATTTCTTGACCTCTTTTGGACGCTATATCAAAGTTTAGCGATTTAGAAAGATAATCTATATTATTTAGTAATGTCCATCTTACCAAAGATTCATTCATGATACCCACCCAAATAGTTTATACCGCTTCCCAGGAAAGGATCTAACACAGTGTCCCCAACAAAAGTGAACATTTTTAAAATCCGCCGTGGCAGTTCCTCCGGAAACATTGCCAGATGTTTATCTTGTCGTTCGCCGTTAAAATACCAATGTCCTGAGAAATAGGTTTTCCATTCTTCTTTGGTTAATTTCGATCTCTCTTTCGCTTCGTGCGATGGTCGCGGGGACTTGCCCGGTTTTTTAAACAGCAAAATAAATTCGTAGTCGATCTCTACAATCCCGTTTCGCGGATACGGGTAGGAACCCATTACGGTTGCGCCGCCGGTTGTGTTCATGGTAGTCTTTTTCTGCCAGATAATGGCACCCATGTAATCGAATCCGATTGTTTCAGCAAATTTAATAATTTCGGTTCTCAGCGGGATGATTTTATATCGTCCGTAATAGACCGAGCGGGCAAACTGGTCGCCAATATTAATCACCATCCGACATCCCGGATGCAAAACACGATGGCATTCTTTCCAGACCAGGTTCAAATTGTTTATGTATTCTTCATAATTGTCATCAAATCCGATTTGATTCGCTTGACCGTAATCTTTTAATTGCCAGTATGGCGGGGAAGTGACGACCAGATGAACGGAGCTGTCGGCAATTTCCGTCATCTTTCGTGAATCACCGATAATTATTTTGTGGTACGTTTTCATTTTGATCCAACGAATTTTAGCAATACTTGAACATATTCAATATATTGAAAATATTCCCCGATGGCAATTGTTCCGGTTTTTCCGTAAAAGCTGATTTAAAGAAAAAAATGAGTCGAGATACAAAGACCTTCTCTCCGGAATGAGAGAAGGCCGTTGGTTAGAAATCGGATGAATGCGATGTTCGCTAAATCATCCCATTTCCACACAATTCTCCCATGTTCGGCGGTATTGGGGTGCGCCACTTCTTTACCCACAATTACCCGCACCGCACCGTCTTCCACTTCGATCACCGGTACGTGTTTTTCTTTCCCTTCCGCCGCCGGACTCTTTAAAATATCTGCAAAATTCATAGTGCATCCTCCGCAATGTCTGATTTGTTGAAAGTGAAAAATTTGGTTCAAAGTTAAAATGACAGGACAAAACGGTCAACCGAAAAGAAAAATCGGAGAGGGGCTACAGTGCTTCCAGAATTTCAGCCGGGGTTTTGCGTCCCCGTTCTGTGCGGTCAAAATCGCGGTCGAAGCTAACCAGGGTGAGGTCGTATTTTTTTGCCGCCACGTACTGGTAGGCGTCGTCAAAGTCAAGATTGAATTTTTGCGCATCGGAACTCACCGTACCCAAATCGTCAATTGACAGGCTTTTCACTGCCACATAAGAATTTTTAAGCAAATCATCTATAAATTCCTCAAATGCGCGGTACTTTTTTTGTCGGAAGAACAAAAGCCCGATAGAATGTATCGCAAAATCCGTAACGAAAAACTCATGGGTGGATTGGGACAGGAGCTGACGGGCAGCGGAGGCTTTTGCCTGTTCCAGAAGCATTTCGAGGATAATGTTTGTATCAATGAGTATCCTCATTTTTCTTCCGTTCTCCATTCGGAAATTTTGTGTTGCAATTCCACAGAGGTGTATTGGTCGCGTAATTCGCGCAATACACCAATCCAATTGAAATGAGGCTTTCTGTATGGTTTCCGTTTCCGTTTCGTTATCAAAAACTCCACAAAATCTTCCACTTCGTCCTGTAATTCCGGCGGCAACTGTTTTATTTTTTCTGCCAGGGTTTCCATTTTTGTCCCCACTTAATAATACAAACTCATTGTACGGTTTTTTAGGAAAAAATGCAAGCACTGCGTTGGGTTTGCGCTAAAAGTGTGCTTGCCGGAAACTGCCGAAAAGTGTTTAACACAATGCTCAAGCAAACTCCATGCTCAAGCAAACTCCGGTTTTGCCAGAAAATGATGCCGCTGCTGCCTGTTGCACCGGTCTTATTTTAAGATGAATCGGAATAAAATGTTTTTTTTCTTGATTTTCTTTTCGTTTCCAGTAAATTTGAAAAGAAAGAACAAGTCCGGAGAAATATGACGAACATACCGGAAGCGCCGTACAACTACTGCGATTACCGTTGTGAAAAGTGTCCCTGGACGGAACACTGCCGGGTGTACCAGCAGGAGATGTCCGAGCGGTTGCTGTTAGAAGCCGAAGGGATTGACCCCGATACCTGGGAAGGAACGCTGGAAGTAGTACACCGCAATTTTGAGAAAGTCCGTGAAATGTTAGAAAAAGATGCCGAACGTTTCGGAATCGATTTAAGCGGTCCGCTGGAGCCGGTGCCCGAACCCCCGGAAACCGAGTTGGAAAAACGGGCTTTTGAGTGCGGACTCCGGCTGCACGAGTTAGGTAAAAAGATTTCCCAATCGGACGAGTACCTGCAACTGCAGGAGATTCTAGAAGAAACGTACCAGGATTTGATGTGGAACCACTTGCTGTTTGCCGTAAAGTTGAAGCGGGCAATGCACGGGTTCTGGGACTATGAAAATGAAACCGATGAGGATTTTCGAGCCGCCGGTCTTTCCGATGGGATCAAATCCGCCGGGGTAAGCATCCGGGCAATGGAAACCAACCGGGAGGCGCTGGGCATCTTCGCCGTGAAAATCCCTCCGCTGGCGGAAGAGATTCAAAGGGAAATCCGGGAACTGGCGGAGATTCAGGAAAAACTGGAAACTGTGGTGAGTACCCATCGAAAATAACCGGAGCCAGTTTACAATTACATCACGTAGCGGAATTGCCGGATTCCTGGTTCGATTACACCTTGTCCGGGAGGAATCCGGGGAAGTGCCGTCAGTGCTTTCGGGGAAAAACTTGTTTTTCACATCCAGGAAAAACTCTCAGTACACATCCTTTCTATGGCCGATTTTAAGAATGTAGATTTTTTTGTTTTCCCATTCAACGTCGAAGAGAAGACGATAATTTCCAACTCGTAATCTGAAATCAGCTAAAGGGTGGGCTGTCAGTTTTTTAATGTTCGAAATATTGGGGAAATCCTGCAATTTTTCAATCGCGAGTTTTATTTTTGGTAAATCCTGCTTTGCGATTTTATCCAGGTCGGATTTAACACTTTTTGCGTAAAAAATTTCAAATTTCCTTCCAGAGTTCGTCATGGGACAGGATTTCTCCCTTTTTTATTTCTGCCCGGCGGTTATCAATTTCTGCGCGCAACTTTTTGTATTTCTCTCTTTTTAATAAAGAGTTGGCAAAATGTAGCAGGAGTTTTTTGTCCGGCTCTTCCAAAATTTTTTCAAATTCGTTGAGATTTTTAATTGTTAAAGTATCCATGTTGTTCTCTTCGTTTTTGTTCTGTTTAAAATTTATTTGTGTTTTCCCGCCGGAAAATCACATCATGCGTATTTTGCAATTTTGCGGGAACATTCTTTTAATGTAACTATGCAGGACAGACCAATATTTCCCACGAAATACACGAAAAATGAATTTTGTTTATATGAAATATTCATGGTTATTTGATATTCGGTTCAAAAGTTGAATGTCTGATTTCATCATTTTTTCTTTTTCTATCAGGTGTTAAGAATACGAAAGGCAATTCCTTAATTTCTTTTTTTCGTGTCGTTCGTGTATTTCGTGGGCTGAGTAGTAACCTTTTAATTTAATCAACTTAAATCAAATTAGTTCAGTTTGACCTGTTCATCAACTTAAATTTTAGAAAATTTGCATCCTGGCTGCCCGGTGAATTGGGAGAAGGGCACGTTTATTTCACCGCACTCCCCGGGCAAATGAGGCGCATTTTGCAACGGGCACAGGATTTTTTGCGGCTGACGGTACCGCTGTAAAAGGAAATAAGAAGTAACAGAATCAACACTGCGATTTTGAGCAGGGAAAATTGCTGTACCAGCGAAATGATCAGCAGAACAAGAGGAATGAGGGTCAGCGCCCCATAAGTCGCCGGGGCAATCTTAATCCCGGTGCAGGTGCTGAAGTGTTCGATTTTCCCCTGTTTGAAAAGGCGGGCAGCCAGTTTTCCCCAGCCGATGGCGCACCATTTATCGTAGTAGTAGCAGTTGGTGCACACCAGCTTGCGCAGCACGACATACACCATTCCCAGTGCAAAGGCCAGGTACAACCAGCCCGCCAGCGGCGAAACAAACCGGCAGGCAATGGTACCCAGTGCCATCCACAAAAGCATGACAAAGTTGCCTAAAATTGCGCCGGATTTGGGATATGTTTCCAGTCCCTGTTCGTAGAGGGTTGACTTTCCGGGCATTTGTTCTCTCCTATAATGCGGTTAGCAAATGAAGTTCTCTGTCAAATATGGAATAATTTGTAGTCTTCTCAGTGATTGAAGAAATTAGTGAAAACGTGAATATTTGGTACTGCTGTGATCCACTAACGACTTTTTCTCTTAATTATCCGGACGGTCTTTTCGGTTGCAATAAGAAAATTGTTCGGCAGTTTATCGGAGTGTAATTTCAAAACCCGTTGTAATACCGCGATTTTGTTTGCAGATCTCTCATCTTCTAACCGTAAAAGAATGATTCCCCGGTGTTGCTTCTTTAGCCGAAAAACAAGTTCTCCAAAATCCTTGTCGTTTGTGGTCAGTACAAAGTTCTCGGAATATGCTTTTATCAAAATGCTTTCATCGTCCGAACCCCTAGCTTCATCGTAGACAGAAAACACTTCGTGGTGTTGGTCGCGCAGCCAATTGGCAACCGTTGGTCCTGTGCACTCATCCACTAAAAAACGCATGGGATTAACCTGTTTCTACCAAAGGCATAAACGTACTATCTTCCAAAGTCTCAGAAGCGTATCGTAAGCATGCTAAAATATCTTCCTTGCTTAATCCGGGGTATTCCCGGAGAATTTCATCAATGGTTGAACCGTGGGCTAACAGGTTTAAAATATACTGCACTGTAAGACGAGTGCCTTTTATGACCGGCTTTCCCGCCATCACTTTTGGGTTTAATATAATGCGTTGAAGTAATGTATCTTGTTCCATTTTTCCCCCAGGCTATGGGTTAATCTACCATAGTAAAAATAAAGCGATAAAAACAAATCTCCAACGGAAATTTTGCGAGTTGAATCCTTGAATTAACTTTCCGAAAAATGTCAAATATAGAACAACGGTACCAGATTGGGAATATGATTCCTTCATAAGGTAGTGCCAATCTCCGATTGCACTCCGATTTCCCGGTTTCTTTAGTGGCAAAAAGCAGGTTGTTTTTTGCTACTTAAAACTTTCGTTTAACATTTCTAACATCGCCGGTCTGTTTTTGTAATCTGTTCGAGAACCTTCTGTTAACTGTTTAACGGCTGTTTTCTATCCCACTAACCGCGTCTTCAAAATAATGGAACCGCCGGAAGTCTTCTGTTGCCGACATTGCATTATACTGCTCCAGTTTGTAACACCGGATGGTTGTGCGGCATTCCGTCCCACGTTCTTCCCTCCGGCAACCAGGTATTCCGTTTTTGGTCTTAGTCAAGCTTGCGAATCAAATTTTCCATCACCTGTTCATGCGCAATTTGCGGGTCATAAATAACGTCAGTTCGCAATAGGGCCGTTGTATCCCCTAAAAATTCAATATCATTAATTTTGTTTTGAAGATTGTTCTCAAACTGTCTTCGTGTTACAGACGCCCCCGAAGCTTCCATAAAACGATGAAATGAATGAATGACTTGGTTACAGTTGACCTCGGTAATGGTTAGCGCATACCACAGGTCAAATAAATCCCGTCCTTTTTTGCGTTGATAAAGTGCCCGCAGTTTTGATCCCAAAAGCTCTTCCAGGGTAAAAGTCGTTAACTGCGCCGTATCATTAAACCAGGGGGATTGCACCTTAAATAATTTTTGCTGCACTCCAAAAATTGCAAAGTGTTCACGGCAATTGATTTCAATTTTTAGGCGCAGTCGAATAATTGGTGGAATTTCCGATTCGAAACGGTAAAGCAGGGTATTATTCTGGTTCCGCTGGCTTCTCCGGGGGGCGCCTAAAAAATTCAGTTTTTCCTGTAAACGGTCAAATATTGGGCCAATTGGTCCCGATTTTATTTGTACCAGATCAATATCTTCCGAGTACCTGACCGGTGGCATGAGGAAGAGTTTGTAGAGCGCTGTACCACCGCGAAAAGCAAGGTGACGCTGTAATAATTCATCACTGTAAATTTCGACCAGCGTGCGTGAAATTACCAGGTCCTGCTCAACCTGCTCATTGGTCTGCCAGGGCGCTTCCGAACGCCAGGCGGTGATGAAAGCCCGTGGAATCAAAATGCTGCACCTAACTCATCGTTTTTAATGATTCCCCATTTTTTATCAATAATGCCTGACCGGCTGGAGTTTGCGAGGGATAGCCGTGTCGGGTGCATCTTATCTGGTTTTAGCTTGGAATAGACAGGTTCTGCATAAACGGTAAGATTCAGGAAATGTTCGCATACATATCCAAATCTTTGCAATACTGTTGTTGGCCAGGTATTCTGAAGTGCCTGCTCAAGAACGAAATGATTGAAGGTTTCTGCCAATTCCTGCAAAATTTCCAGCACCCGTGCGAAACCACCACTCTGGCGCTGAAACTGTACCAGGTCCAGTGCAGTCATTACCGGGTTGGAAATGTTTATGTAACCAGTGTCGGTTTTCTTTTGGATAATCCCGGAAGACGGAAAATTTTTCTTCAAAATAAAACTGATTTTCACTCCTGCAGTTTTGATAGGTCGTATTTGTGGTGGTTTGATGATAACCTGAAACACTTGCGGCTGCTGATGAGCTGCACCATGTAACGCCGCAGCACTTATTAACCCGACATAATATGCTCTATTAAGATGATTCATTAAATCATTTATAAAAAAACTTGGTGGCAATACGCCACTTGCCCGGTACTCTGCCGGGATCACAATGTAAAAGCCCTTGCAGATGCGTGTAACACGTTGTTTCCTGGTTAAACGTCCAAGCGCCATGTGCAAAGCGCTCTTTTCTTTCGGAAAAGCGCTTTCCAGTTCCCGGAGTGTAAATGAATATCTACCTTTTGACTGCAATTGAGTGATATAGTTTTCGAGATAATTATAACTCATTGATTCCCCGGGCATTAGTTATTGTATGCAATATTTAACACATTGTGTTGAAATATGCAAATGAAAACAATGTTTTTT
>MVCZ01000060.1 GCA_002049825.1 Candidatus Zhuqueibacterota bacterium 4484_188 | reverse complement strand
ATTTCATAGCTACCCGGTTCAATCTTTCCACGAAAGAGCGATTTGACTACTTCGCCCAGGCTATTGTAAATAACTAATCTGCTATTCTGAAAATCACCGCTCAGACGGGGAACGTCGAATCGCAAGATGGTTGTTGGGTTAAACGGATTCGGGTAGTTTTGGTATAAACGAAACTGCGCGGGAACCTGGGTGGAAATCGTGGCAATGCCTTTGGAGAAATTGACCTTAATAGGACCGTAAAACGTTCTGTTGCCGTTCACATCCACATCGACCAATTTATACCAATATTCATGTCCTTCGGCAACCCGGACATCTTCAAAAGAATAGCGATGTTGCTTTGAGGAATTTCCCTGCCCTATTAAACCGGGGTTTTGTAAATAGCTGCTGATGGTAGTGAAGTTTTCATTCTGAGGCGTTGCCGATTTCACTTTCGGTAGTCCATTTGAGAGTTACATGGTCGTTTAGTCTGAAAGCCGTGAAAGAGGCGAGTGTAACCGGGAGGGGGGCATCGTTAAAAATAATGGTTACACCATTGGCGTTTTCAATATCATTATTTAAATCATCAAATTCAGCACGGTTCCACCAATTTTCGTCCACTGTCCACCCTTCGGTCATGCCATCTACTGCATCCGGGGAATCGGAACCACCCCAATCATTTGTACAATCTCCGTCATTTGCCCAGTAATTTGATGTTGACGTTTTTTGATTAAGAAAAGTGCAGCTCCAAAAAGTAAAGTTTTCACCATTGGAAATTTCAAGTGATGAAAGCGGTAATCTCGCCTCGATCACATTGTTCGAAGTGCTAATTGAGACCTGTACGCCATTCGGAGTATACCAGTTTGAACCACCTGTGATATCATAGAATTCTGCTGTTGGAGTATTGGCTGTACCGGTATGTAGTATAACATTAAAATCAATTTGTGGAGAGTTTTCTATGAAAGTATTGGCTTCGTCACCAATCCAGTTTCCTGTGCCGCTACTGCCCGTCGAAAAAGCAAAAGCCAGAATCGGATTATTAATATCAGTTATATTGTTAAACTTTCCGAGAATGTATAAATAAGTTCCATCCTGACCGACGCGCAATTCCCAGATATCCATATTTTCATTGTTGGTGTCCCTGGCATCCCCGGTTTTGCCCTTGTAAATCCATTGACCGTTAAAATAGCCGGATGCATGTAAAGACAGTGAAGTTGCATAATTGTACCCACCGTCATTATTCTCCCAATCCGAAGGATCTCCATCCACGGTAATGGTGTAACTGAATCCGAAAGTGAATAGAGAGAAATAAATTAACAGAAAAACTGCTTGAACAATTTTCATTGGTTTCTCCTTTCTTCTTTTCAGTGGAACCTTAAACTATGTGTAACTCTGAATAAAGTGACGCTTCAGATTTGCTTCGGAATATTTATAAAAAATTTAAAAATATCAAGTGGATTTTTAATTACCGGAAGTTTTCTTTTTCAATGAAAATCTTGGGAGAGTATTTCATTCTCGGGGCTGATTTTCAGTAAATAGAGAAAATTCTCTTGACATGTATGGATGGGATGCTGTACCTTACTACAGAAATTATGCCAAAGGGATTTACGTACGATTAAGGTTAAGGAAATATGGTGAGACTGAGTCAACATTTGGCACTGGAACAGCGACTGACCCCGCAGCAGATTCTGCTTTCGACACTTCTGCAGTTACCCATGTTGAGCCTGGAGCAGAAAATAAAAACCGAGATGGAATTGAACCCGGTTCTGGAAGAGGCAGAAGAGATGGAAGATATCCAGGAAGAGGAAGAAATCCTGGATGAAGATCCGAAAGAAGCGGAAGAAATCCGCGAAGAATTCGATCAATTGGAAAACAACAACAAAACCGAAGAAGAAGAAAAATACGAGGAGTTGGAGGAAGAAACCAATTGGGAAGACCTGGTAAACGACGAGGACAACTATGAATTCCGCTTGCCGCGCGATAAGAATGAGGAGGAGTATAAACGTCCTGAAGTGTCGCAAACGACCATGGTTGACCACCTGTTTGAACAACTCCGGCTACTTAATTTAAGCGAAGACGATTTTCGGGTTGGAGAATATATTATTTACAATTTGCGGGATGACGGCTACCTGGATAAAGAAGTTACAGTTGAGAGTATTGCTCATATATTTGAGCGCAACCCGGAAGATGTTGAAAAAATCCTGAAGCAGATTCAGGTATTCGATCCGGTAGGTATTGCGGCGCGTAATCTGAAGGAGTGCATGGAAGTTCAATTGCTGCATCTGCAATTTAGCGGCAAGCAGGAAATTGCCCTGAAGATTGTTCAGGAAGCTTTCACTGATTTTGTAAATAAACGGTATGAAAAGATTGTTGACCAGTTGGGTATTTCTTTCGACGATATCAGGGAAGCAATTGAGGTAATCAACAAGTTAAACCCAAAACCGGGAGAAGGTTACTGGGACAGCAGTCAGAATTATGTAATTCCGGACTTTACGGTAGAAAAGGTAGATAATGAGTTAATTGTTTCGTTGAATGAATGGAACATTCCGGGACTGCGCATCAGTCCGCATTACCGAAGATTAATCGGAAAATCGAAGAGCCTGGGGAAAGATGTCCGCCAGTTTTTGCGCAAAAAGGTGGAAAGCGCCAAATGGTTTATTAACGCTCTTTACCAGCGCCGGGTAACCATGCTGAAAACCATGCATGCCATTGTGGATTTGCAGCGTGATTTTTTTGAAAAAGGACCGGAACACATTAAGCCGATGATTATGAAAGACGTGGCAGAAGTAATTAATATGGATATTTCCACGGTAAGCCGGGTAGTGAACGGAAAATATGTGCAAACTGATTATGGTGTTTTCGAGCTGAAATACTTTTTTAACGAAGGAATGGAAATGACCGACGGCGAGGAAATTTCCACCCTGAGAATTAAAGAGCAGCTCAAAGAAATTATTAAAAATGAAGATCACAACAAACCATACAGCGATGACAAGCTGGCGGAGATGTTAAAGAAGAAGGGTATTCCCATTGCACGGCGAACCGTGGCAAAATATCGTGAGCAGTTAGGAATTCCGATTGCACGTTTGCGACGTGAAATCTGATGGCAATTCCCCGGGTTCGCTTTCAGGGAATGCTTTTATGTGAAATCCGTGAGTATCTTCCCTTCTGGTAATTGCAAAATAATTTAAGGCAAAATTATTGTTTAAAAGGGCGTTATCCTTTTGGAAGGTCATTGCCATTTAGGAAGTACGACCTCCCGGTTGCCCGGAAGCTTTACGACTGGTCTAAGTCAGCAAACAGACAATTAACCAATATTCCACTACCCCACTAGTCTTCGACTCCATTCCCAACCTATCTTACCGCTGCTTTACCTTCAGTCACTGCCGTTCAATTTTTCGTGACTATTTGGTATCATGAGAAAAAAGTATTAAATTTGTTTTTAAATTATGAAAAAATAAGAGAGAGAAAAGGTTACGATATGAAACATAACTACCCCGAAATTCACGGAACGACTATTTTGGGCATAATTTTGGATAACGAGGCGGCAATTGCCGGAGACGGACAGGTGACCTTCGGCAACACCATCATGAAACATCAAAGCCGGAAAGTGCGGCGTTTGTACGACGATAAAATCCTGGCGGGATTCGCCGGTGCTGCCGCGGACGCATTTACCCTGTTCGAGCGCTTCGAAGAAAAGTTGAAGCAGTACAACGGCAACCTGACCAAATCGGCAGTAGAGATGGCAAAAGACTGGCGCACGGATCGCTACCTGCGCCGCCTGGAAGCTATGCTGGCAGTGATGGATAAACATACCGCACTTATCATATCGGGTACCGGCGATGTGGTGGAACCGGATGATCAAATTGTCGCAATCGGTTCCGGCGGACCCTATGCGCTGGCAGCCGCCCGGGCGTTGCGGCAAAATACCAAAAAATCTGCCGAGGAAGTGGCGCGCTCGGCAATGAAGATTGCCGCAGAGATTTGCATTTATACCAATTCGAATATCAATATCGAGATATTAAAATAAATACATCATCGGGCAGGACGCCGCCAAACGGATGGTGGCAATTGCGCTGAGGAACCGCTGGCGCCGTCAGCAGGTCGAATCGGACATTCGCGAAGAAATTATGCCCAACAATATCATCTTAATTGGTCCCACCGGCGTGGGGAAAACCGAAATCAGCCGTCGCCTGGCACGACTGGCAGATGCCCCGTTTGTCAAAGTCGAGGCATCGAAATTCACCGAAGTGGGATACGTGGGACGGGACGTGGAAAGCATGATTCGCGACCTGGTGGATATCGGTGTCAACATGGTTAAAGAAGAGATGACCCTGAAGGTGCAGGACAAAGCACGCCAGCTTGCCATTGAACGGGTGCTGGATATTTTGCTGCCCAAACCAAGAGTCATTCCGCCACCCACCGACCGAAACTATGCCGATGATGCAGGTGTTTTCTCCCGCCGGTCTGGAAGAAATGGGGCTGAACATCAAGGAATTATTCGGCAATATTATGCCCAAGAAGATGAAAAAAAGAAAAGTAACCGTTCAGGATGCGATAAAAATACTTACCCAGGAAGAGGCACAGAAACTGATTGACATGGATGAAGTAGTGAAAGAAGCCATCCGTCGGGTCGAGGAGTCGGGCATTGTATTTCTGGATGAAATAGATAAGGTTGCCGGCAACAAAGGCGGCGGACACGGGCCGGACGTTAGCCGGGAAGGTGTGCAGCGCGACTTGCTGCCGGTGGTGGAAGGAACCACGGTGGTGACTAAATACGGAATGGTGCGCACCGATCACGTTTTGTTTATTGCCTCCGGTGCGTTCAGTGTTTCCAAGCCGTCCGATCTGATTCCCGAACTCCAGGGACGGTTTCCCATTCGGGTAGAATTGGACAGCCTTTCTACCGATGATTTTATCCGGATTCTTACTGAACCGCAGAATGCACTCATCCGCCAATACCAGGAATTGCTGAAAACCGAAGGACTGACGCTGAAGTTCGATAAAGATGCCATCCGGGAAATTGCCGAAACCGCCAGTTACGTCAATTCCAAAGCGGAAAATATCGGTGCCCGGAGGCTACACACCATCATGAGCACGCTACTGGAAGATTTGCTCTTCGAAGCGTCCGACCTGGGAGAACAGGAGATTACCATCACCGGTCAATTCGTTAAAGATAAACTGAAAAATATTATTGAAGATGAGGACTTGCGGAAATACATTCTTTGATAATTATTTAAAAGCAGAGTTACCGGTTAAATCTAAATTTTTTGGAGGCACAGTGAAAAAGGATTTTCTTTCGATTACGGATTTAAGTCACGATGAAATTTTCGATGTTTTTCAATTAGCCGCAGAATTGAAGGAAAAGACGCGGAAGCGGGAAACCCACCATTTGTTGAAGGGCTACACAATGGCAATGATTTTTGCCAAGCCGTCTGCCCGTACCCGTATTTCCTTCGAAACCGGGATGTATCAATTAGGCGGGTACGCACTCTATTTGTCGCCGTCGGATATTGGAATCGGAAAACGGGAAGCGGTGAAAGACATTGCCCGGGTTATTTCCCGATACAACGATCTGATTATGGCACGACTGTTTAACCATGAACATATTATAGAATTGGCTGAGTTTTCCTCGGTTCCGATAATAAACGGTTTAACTGATTACAACCATCCCTGCCAGATTATGGCTGATGCATTTACCATTACCGAGCACTTAGGGAAAGTAGAAAACTTGAAAATTACCTATGTTGGTGACGGCAATAATGTGGCGAATTCCTGGATAAATTTTGCCGCCCGGGTGCCGATTCACCTGGTGATCTGCTCGCCGCGAAATTTTGAACCGGACGCCGCTACCCTGAAAAATGCGCAAGCGGAAAACCTGAGTAAAATAGAGATCACCGACGACCCTGTCGCCGCAGTGAAAGATGCGGATGTGGTTTATACGGATGTATGGGCAAGTATGGGGCAGGAATCGGAAGCAGCGGAACGAAAAAAGATATTTGCTCCCTACCAAATCAACGATACCTTGCTGCACCATGCAAAAAAAGATCGTTCACCGCAGGGAACGATTTTTCAGTCGTCCCGCTTCATTCGCTGTGTAACCGACACATTTCACCGGCCGGCAAAAACTGCCGTTGTTTTTCGGCAGGACAGCATTTTGGGCGGTTGTGTGCTTTATCCTTTGCAACGAGTGGGACTGCGCTACTCCACCACACCCTATTTTATTCCCTATAACGGATTGCTGCTTGACCCGTTTTCCGAGTCGCCATTTTATTTTAAAAGAAACAGCCGGCAAAACCGGGTGAGCGAATTACTTCTGAAAAATATAGAGAAAGACTATGCGTTTTGCCAGTTCCGGCAATCGCCTAACCTGGAAGATTTGCGCCATTTTATCTGGCGCAAATGGAAAGTCCAACCGGAATACAGTGTGGTTCTCCGGTTAGACGGGAACCGGAATTTACTGGATAGTATGGAAAACGCCCAACGGCGGCGATTCCGACAGATTGAAAGCCGCGGCTGCCGGGTAGAGCCGACTGATCAGGCGGATTTGATATTCCGGCAAATGTCGGGCAGCTACCAGTCCCATGGGATGAAACCACCGCTGGAAAGGGATGTGTTCGAGAGGTTTGTGAAAAATTTGCTGGACAATCAAATAGCGACAATATATGCCGCAGAACTCGATAAAAGGATTGCAGCGACCTTGCTGGTGGTTGAAGATAGACCCGACCTTTACGCGCTGTTTTCCGGTCGAAATTTTGAAACCGATTCTTCGGGAACCGAGCTTTTCCTGATTTGGAAGGTAGCAGAAATGTATGCCGGACAAAATTACCGAAAAATGGATTTACTGGGCGCCATGATTCCCTCCATTACCAAGGTGAAATTAGAGATGGGGGGACAATTGCAGCGGTCTGATGTGACCTTGTTTTTTCGTAATCAATTTTACCGTGCGATGTTTGACGGATTTTCAGCCCTGCAGCAGAAGCGTCGGTTTCTATAAACAGTTTGTTCGGTGCAACGATTTGCCTGTTTTATACTCTTAACCGGAAATAACACCTTTAACAACAGATCACTTTATGCAGTTTTCCCAGACAATTCGAAAAACCTTTACTTTGTATGCCGCTCAAATTATCAATTTGTTTCTGGGCTGGGTGGTAGCAAAATTCAACGTTTCCTACTTATCGGTCACCGAGTACGGTCAGTTTAGTTTTTTTATCACCGCCATTAACATTGGATACGTATTTTTTACCTTTGGAATCTTCGAGTCGGCTTCCCGGCTGGTGGCGTTGTCAAAATCCGAATATGACTACCGGAAACTTTTTGGTGCAACCATCAGTTTTTCCTTAATTTGTTACTTAATATTCAGCCTGCTATTCTGGATCAGTCACTGGTTTATCGATTCCTTCTTTCAGGTACCGATTGCCAATTTGATTAAATTTCTCTTTCCCCTTGCCGGGGTTTATTTAATCAATAACATGTGGCAATTGCTGTTCAGGGGGGTGGGTAAAATAAAAGAATTGTCCTGGTATCTTATCCTTCCGCGGGTAGTTTATATTATTTCCCTTATAGGGCTGGTGGTCTTTGGAAAATTCACCTTGTTCGGCACTACCTTTTTTAATCTTTTCAGTCTGGCGGTTATTATCCTGATATTTTCCTTCCGGGCACGGCCGGTTTTTTTCCAGCTAAAAGAGTCGGCGAGACAAATGATGGCGGAAATCAGGCGGTTTGGTGTTCATGTTTACTGGGGCGAGATCATCAAAGTATTTCTTTACCATACAGACAAGGTGCTGATTTCTTTTTTCATGAATGCGGAGAGTTTAGCTTACTACTCGCTGGCTTTTACTATTACATTTCCGCTTTCTTTTTTTTCCAACGCATTGTCTACCGCGTTTTATAAAAAATTTTCCACTTCAAAAAAAATCGAGAGTCGGGTTTTACTTTTCAATATCCTCTGGGTGCTGGTGACGGTTGTCTTATTTATCTTGTTTAGAAAGTGGATTGTACTCCGGTTGTTTTCGGCGAAATATGCAACTTCTCTCACGGTTTTTCCGGTGCTTGCGGTTGCTTTTGGAATCGGGAGTCTGAGCAAATTGTATAGTTTTTACCTGACTGCCCAGGGAGCCGGGCGTGCGATTCGGAATATTTCCGCCGCAACACTTGTTTTTCACGTGGTGCTGAACCTGCTGCTCATTCCCCGTTATGGTATAATGGGCGCAGCCACTACTTCTCTGTGCACCTACATTGTGGATTTGCTGCTTTCCTATTATTATTACCTTCGACACCGGAGGGCAGTTGAATGACCGTGGTAATTGTCGATAACAAAACATTCGGGGAAAATTTGATTGTATTGGAAATAAACGTTGTAATCTGCCAAACACCAGTTTGGGGAAATAGAAAACCGCTTTGCAAATTTTTATAACAATCAAGTAATTGGTAACTATGGTAAAATCCCGAAAATCTTTATAAACAACTTGACTAATTTTAAGACTGCCTTTAAATTTGCGGTTTAATTATGAAGGTGACGATATTACATTTACCTGATGGGATACATGAATTTGAGGGATACATGAATTTGAGGAGAGCATTGCTGCGCGGTCTCTTCATTTTTACAGCGAAGAAAAATATCCCGAACAAATAAACGTTAAAGTAACGTTAAATAAATTTGGTAAAAATATTTCATGTAAAGTGCACCTGTCGACCAATATTCATTTGACCTGTGACCGGTGTTTAACCGAATTTCAGAAACCGGTGGCAGAAAAATTTGAAATATTATTTCATATTGGTACCAGGGATTTTGAAACCGATGAAGAAGATGTGGTCATGTTGTCGCCGGAGGAAAATGAGATTGAGCTGGATCGATTCATCGAGGAACAATTGGTTCTTGCTGTACCGATGAAAGCTTTGTGCCGGGAGGATTGCAAGGGACTCTGTCCTGTTTGCGGCGTTAATTTAAATGTACAGAGTTGCAATTGTCCGAAAGAAACACTTGATCCGAGATGGCAAAAACTGAAAGAATTGTTGTAGAAGAATAATAGAATTGAACCGAATAGCGTAGGAGAACAATACGAATGGCAAATCCAAAACGGAAAATTTCTAAATCGAAAAGAGATAAAAGACGAACCCCCTGGATGAATCTCTTAAAAAAAGTCTCTTTATCAACCTGCCCAAATTGCGGGGAACCCAAATTACCACACCGCGTTTGCTCCAGTTGTGGTTATTACAAAGGTCAACAAGTTTTTACACCTTCTGAATAGCCGGTAATCGGGGGCATTTCATGCGAATTGCAATCGATGCGATGGGCGGAGACCTTGCTCCTCACGCGACGGTCGAGGGAGCGCTTTTGTTCGACAAAGCTCACCGGGGAAAGCACAAAATTATTCTGCTCGGTGACCGGGAAAAACTGGAAGCGGAACTTGAGAAACATCATTTCACCTCGCCCAGGAATATTTCCATTGTTCATACCACCCAGGTTGTGGAAATGACCGATCAACCCACGGTTGCTTTGCAACAAAAGAAAGATTCATCTATGATGAAGGGTTTGCAATTGCAAAAGCAGTGTAAGGTGGATGCATTTGTCAGCGCTGGCAGTACCGGGGCACAAATGGTGGGGAGCCTGTTTATTTTAGGTCGAATCAAAGGTGTGAAACGACCGGCATTAGGTTCTTTCCTGCCTACCGAGGGCGGGGTAGTGCTTTTAATTGATGTGGGAGCCAATGTCGATTCCAAGCCGGAGCATCTGGTTCAATTTGCCCTGATGGGCAGTATTTTTATGAGCACGATTTACGGAATAAATCATCCGCGGGTTGGTCTGCTCAGTATCGGCGAGGAAAAAACAAAAGGAAATGATGTAGTGCTTTCCACATATCCACTGATGACTGCGAAAGTGCCCAATTTCGTTGGTAATGTCGAAGGACGGGACATTTTATGCGGGAAAGCGGATATTATTGTAACCGATGGTTTTGTGGGAAACACTATTCTGAAATTTGCCGAAAGCATTTTTGGGGTATTCGGCAGCAGTTTCAAAAAAAGCATCGGGAAGAATTTGTTCTCATTGTTAGGCGCCTTTATGGTACGTCATGCTTTTCGGGAAATGAAAAGCAGTTTTGACTACCAGGAATATGGCGGGGTGCCGCTGCTGGGTGTGAATGGGATTTCAATAATTTGTCATGGGCGTTCAACTGCCAAAGCAATTAAAAATGCAATTCAAGTTGCTGTGAATATGAGTGAGATGGAGGTAAATAAGAGTATCTACGAAGAACTAAGAAAGAGAGGCTTATGATGGCTAGCAAAGCAAAGATTACTGGAGTTTCGCATTACGTACCGCCCAAAGTTCTCACGAACAAAGATTTTGAAAAAATGGTGGATACGACCGACGAGTGGATCATCACACGTACCGGAATTAAAGAGCGGCATATTCTGGAAGATGGCAAAGGGTCTTCATATATGGGGGCATTTGCCGCAAAACGCGCTTTGGAGGAAGCCGGGGTATCTCCGGAAGAAATAGAAATGATTGTAGTTGCCACAGTAACGCCGGACATGATGTTTCCCAATACTGCCTGCCTGATTCAGGATCAAATCGGGGCGAAAAACGCCTGGGGAGTTGATGTAAACGGCGCTTGCTCCGGTTTTATTTATGCTACCGCTATGGCAACACAGTTTATCGAAACCGGAAGGCATAAAAAAGTGCTGGTAGTGGGTGCGGATAAGATGAGCGCCATCACCGATTATACCGACCGAAATACCTGCGTGCTGTTTGGCGACGCTGCCGGTGCGATTGTTCTGGAACCTTCGGAGGATCCGGAACTGGGCATTATCGATTATATTTTGCGTAGCGATGGTTCAGGGGGAAAATATCTGTATCAATTGGGCGGCGGCAGTTTGCATCCTGCTTCACACGAAACCGTTGACAAAAAAATGCACTATATTTACCAGGACGGACGAACGGTCTTTAAATATGCCGTCGCGGGAATGGCGGATATTACCGAAGAAATTGTCAAAAAACACCACATCGATTCCAAAGATATAAAAATGCTGATCCCGCACCAGGCAAATATGCGAATCATTGATGCCACTGCCCGCCGCCTGAAGCTCGATCCCGAGAAAGTACTGATTAATATTCATAAATATGGCAACACTACAGCAGCGACCATTCCTATGGGATTGTCCGAAGTCTACCAGGATGGTAAGTTGCAAAAAGGGGACACCGTGTTATTTGCCGCCTTCGGTGCCGGCTTTACTTTCGGGAGCATGTTACTGCGTTGGGCAATTTAACATTTCGGAAAAATCATTTAATTTCTTGCAACTGCCGAAAAATGTAATAAATTATTTAATATTTTTTGTTCAACTTACGTTTGAATGTTTTAATTCTTAAAAATTGTTTCATTGAAATTTAGTACCATTGAATATACTTGAAATACCGGAATATTGCAGATGAATGATACCGACATAATTTTCTCAGGAGTTGGCAAATGAAAGCTTTCTTGTTTCCGGGACAGGGAGCGCAGTACGTAGGAATGGCGAAAGACCTCTACGACCAGTACCCGGCGGTACGATCAATGTTTGACCGGGCTGAGGAAATCCTGGGATTTCCGCTGCGAAAAATTGCCTTTGAAGGTCCGGAGGACGAATTAAAACAGACCCAGTACACGCAACCGGCAATCTTTGTTCACAGCCTTGGGATGTTGCGTCTGCTTAATGAAAGGGAATTAAAACCTGAAGCAGTAGCCGGACACAGCCTGGGAGAGTACTCCGCTTTAGTATGTGCCGGTGCGTTGAATTTTGAAGTGGCTTTGCGCCTGGTTAAATTACGCGGTCGGTTAATGCAGTACTCCGGAGAGCAGAACCCGGGAACGATGGCGGCAATTATCGGGTTGCCCCGGGAAACGGTAGAAGAAATTTGCCGCACGGTTTCCAAAGAGCACCTGGTGCAGCCGGCTAACTTCAATTCGCCGGGTCAGATTGTTATTTCCGGCAGCGTGGATGGTGTGCATCGGGCAATGGCACTGGCGAAGGAAAATAAAGCGCGGGCTGTTATGGAATTAGTGGTCAGTGGTGCGTTTCATTCACCATTAATGGAAGAAGCGCTGTCAGGGCTAAAAGAAGCACTTGCCGAAGCAGACATCCGGAATCCCGAAATCCCGGTTTACACCAATGTTACCGCACAGCCGGTGCAGACGGCGGAAACCGTTCGGGAGATGCTGCAACGTCAACTGCTTTCGCCGGTGCTGTGGCAGAACATAATCGAAAATATGCACGCCGATGGATTCGACCAATTCTACGAGGTTGGTCCCTCGAAAGTTTTGTGTGGTTTAAACCGGCGAATTAACCGGCAGTTGCAGTGCACACCCTTGGGAAAAGCAGAAGATTTGGAAAACTTGAACAGGGAGACTTAAATGATGAATTTTGAAGGTAAGGTTGCCGTAGTAACCGGCGGCGCACGGGGTATCGGTGCGGAAATTGCCCGCGCACTTGCCAGCCGGGGTGCCTCGGTGGTCATCGCAGATGTGAATGAAGAACTGCTGGAACAAATGGAAAAAGAACTCCTGGCAGGTGGGACTGAAGCATTGGGAGTTAAAACAGATGTCAGTTCGCTTCCGGATACGGACAATTTGATTGCTAAAACAGTGGAGAAATTTGGCAGGGTGGACATTCTGGTAAATAATGCCGGGATTACCCGCGATAACCTGCTAATGCGCATGAGCGAACAGGAATGGGATCAGGTGATTGCCATAAACCTGAAAGGAACTTTTAACTGTATCAAATCGGTAACGCGCCAGATGATGAAACAGCGCTCCGGTCGCATTATTAATATCAGTTCGGTGGTCGGATTAATGGGCAATGCCGGACAAGTGAATTATGCCGCCTCCAAGGCAGGAGTTGTGGGAATTACTAAATCGGTTGCCCGGGAGTTCTCTTCGCGCAATATTACCTGCAACGCGATTGCACCGGGTTTTATTCAAACTGAAATGACCCATGTACTCAGTGAAAAAGTAGTGGAGACTTTAAAATCGCAAATTCCTTTAAGCCGCCTGGGAACGGTTCAGGATGTTGCCAATGCAGTCTGTTTTTTGGCGAGCGACGAGGCAGGCTATATTACCGGTCAGGTACTAAATGTTGACGGTGGAATGGTAATGGCTTGAGAATACAGAAAACAAAACTTTTATCAATTAACTAAGGAGGAGATATGTCTTTAGAAGAAAAAATCACAGATATCATCGTGGAAAAACTCGGTGTGTCGGCAGACAAGGTGAAACCGGAATCGCATTTTATCGATGATTTAGGTGCGGATTCGCTGGACACGGTTGAACTGGTCATGGCGTTAGAAGAAGAATTCAACGTCGAAATCCCGGACGAAGACGCCCAGGATATTACCACCGTACAGAGTGCGGTTGACTATTTGAATAAAAAATTACAGAACGCAGAATAAACTATTTGTGGATGTGCCGGTTTACCTGCCGGCGCATCCGTTTTTTAATTGCGCGAATTGTAGTTTTTTACCACTCGTTCCTTGTTCCTTTTATTCGGGAATGCGGGAGCACTCTTTTATAAGAAAGACTGACGTCACGGCACAACCAATGATTGTTCTTTAATCAGGACGAATTTACTGTGTTAAGGGAGCCTGGAGAACTGAATAGGAACTCTATTTGTTCAAGTTTGGCGTAAGCTTATTTAGAGAAGCGCACCACGTTGCGAATGAAACATTCTGAATGGAGTGGTATGATGCATTTTACCGAACTGCTGAATTTCGAGGAAGGCTCGATTTTTACCCGATTATTTTTTTAGGTGTTCGGGCGTTCTGCAGTTCATGTCAGGATAAAATGTTCTGTTCAAAATATACCAATTTTCAAATAAACGGCTTAACGAAAAAGCGGTTATGAGGTATTTATGAAAAGGAGAGTTGTTGTCACCGGAATGGGTGCGGTCACCCCGCTGGGAAATTCAGTCAAAGAATTCTGGGAAAATTTGTTAAAAGGGATAAGCGGCGCCGATTATATCACGCATTTCGACGCCAGCAAACATCCCACCAACTTTGCCTGCGAGGTAAAGGATTTTCAAACCGACGGAATTATAGAGCCCAAAGAAGTCCGCAAGCTCGATTTATTTTGTCAATATGCCATAGTTGCGGCACACGAGGCGATAATCGATTCCGGTATGGATTTTGAAAAAACGGATACGAACCGTGTAGGTGTGGTGGTTGGTTCGGGAATTGGCGGAATCACCACTTTTGAAAGGGAATTTACCAAATATAAAAATCACGGGGCGCGCAGAATCAGCCCGTTTTTCATTCCACAAATGATCATCGACATCGCCTCGGGGCATATTTCAATGAAATACAATTTGAAAGGTCCTAATTATTCGGTGGTTTCGGCGTGCGCTACCGCCTCGCATGCTATAGGTAATTCATTTCAAATGATTCAGCGGGGCGATGCGGATGTGATGGTGACCGGCGGTGCGGAGGCGGCTATTTGCGAGATGGGGGTGGGCGGGTTTAATGCCATGCGTGCTATTTCCACCCGCAATGATGAACCGAAAAAAGCCAGCCGTCCCTTTGAGAAAAACCGCGACGGTTTTGTAATAGGCGAGGGTTCCGGGATTCTGATTCTGGAAGAACTGGAACATGCCAAAAAACGAGGTGCAAAAATCTACGGAGAAATTCTGAGTGCCGGTTTCACTGCAGATGCACACCACATTACCGCACCGGCGCCTGGCGGCGAAGGAGCCGTGCGGGCAATGAATTTCTGCCTGCAAGACGGCGGCTTGAATCCCGAAGATGTGCAATACATCAACGCACATGGAACCTCTACTTACTTTAATGATAAATATGAGACCGAAGCGATTAAAACCGTTTTTGGCGACCACGCCTATCGGTTAAATGTCAGTTCAACCAAATCGATGACCGGACACTTGTTGGGCGCCACCGGTGCAGTGGAGGCAATTGCCTCGATTCTGGCAATCCGGAATTCGGTTATTCCCCCGACAATCAATTACGAGGAACCGGATCCGGAATGCGATCTGAACTACACGCCCAATAAACCGGCAGAGAGAGAAATAAAAGCGGCAATTAGTAATACTTTCGGTTTTGGCGGACACAATGCGGTTCTGGCGTTTTCTCAGTTCAAATAATCAGGTTATGAAGAATTGAAAAGTATTAAGAAACTCTTTTTCAGAAACAAAAAGTCAGACGCAGAACCAACGGAACATATTGAACAAAATAATTTCCGGGTTGATAACCTCGTCCAAATATTTGAACAAAAATTCCACCTAAGTTTAAATGACCCTTCCCTGGTTATTACCGCACTGAAACACCGCTCGTATCTCAACGTTACCAACGAGGAGCGGGTTGCTTCCAACGAGCGGCTGGAATTTTTAGGGGATGCCGTGCTCGACCTGGTAACCACTCATTATCTGTATCAAAAATTTCCCAAGCGAACCGAAGGGCAACTCTCAAAAATTAAGTCGATTCTGGTAAGTAAACCGGTTCTGGCGGAAACCGCAGAACAAATCTCGCTGGGCGAACTGATTCTGATTAACAAGGGAGAAGAAAAAAGCGGGGGACGACACCGGCAGTCAAATCTGGCAAATACTTTCGAGGCGGTGATCGGTGCCATTTACCTGGATCGGGGGCTGGAAACGGTCGGTCAATTCATCCACGAACATCTGCTCAGCCGGTTCAAAACAATCATGCAGCGGGAGCTGTATAAAAATTATAAGAGCATCCTGTTAGAATATGTTCAGGCGGAACACAACAGCCTGCCGGAATACCGGGTGATTAATGAGAGCGGCCCGGACCACGATAAACAGTTTATAGTAGCCGTCTATATTTCCGGGAAAAAAGCAGGCGAGGGGAGGGGTAAAAGCAAAAAGAAAGCCGAGCAGGAAGCCGCCAAAGTTGTGGTCAAGGCGCTGAAATTGGAATAGGAAATCGGGAATTTCCGGCTATTTTTATTTTTATCTGCAAACAGGCGGTAATGGTTAATACCGAAAGATTGTTTTGCCCGGCGGCATTTTCGAACCATCAAATATATTCATCCCGGCTTTTAATCTGCAATTTATTTGCGCTTTTTCTTACCAGAGCCTCAACCAGGCGTGGGGCAATCTGACGATTGGTAATTAAAATGACATTATAGTCTACCGCCACCCGGCGAATGAGACAGCCCTTGGTTAACTCCTCTTTTTGGAAGTTTTTCGGGAT
>MVCZ01000059.1 GCA_002049825.1 Candidatus Zhuqueibacterota bacterium 4484_188 | reverse complement strand
AGTTTATTTAAATCCCCCCCCTGTCCGGTGCCGCCCACCAGCCAGGCGCGATTCCCGGCACTGGCATAACCGGCGCTGCCGCAATAATACAGCATGGTGCCAACCGTTTCCCAGCTCTGGGTCATCCGATTGTATTTCTCATAGCTATTCACCGGCCCGTAAAAATACCCGCCGAAAACATACACTTCGCTGTCCACCACCGCCGCCATTGGTGCGCCCCGGGCAATATTCAGATGCGCGGGAAGCGTTTGCCAGGTGTTCAAAGCCGGGTGGTAAATCTCCACTACATCCATACTGGAATTTTGCGAAGTACCGCCACCGATGAGCCAGATGCCTGAATCTACCACTACCGAAGCCATTCCCAGGCGGGCGGTGGGTAGCGAACTGATCGTCTGCCAGTCACCGACTCCCGGATCATACATTTCAACTTCCGGTACCAGCGTCCCGTCTGACATCCCGCCGAAAACGAAAATTTTTCCGCCCCAGGTCTGAGCGGTCGCATTATCCCGTTTATGGTGCAGGGCGGGAACCTGGGTATTCCAGGAGTTGCTCTGCGGGTCGAATACTTCCACGGTGGAAAGCGCGTGATGTCCCATTTCACTGCCGCCCATTACCCATATTTTATCCTGTAAAACAGCGACTGCCATGCCTTTACGCGCGGTGGGCATGGGTGCTTTTATTTGCCACGTCTGTGCCGGTAGTGCAACAGCCCCCAGTAGGATCATGACCAAAATACTTATTTTTCGCTGCAAAATTTGCATCGTTATCACCGCTTATTTTATTCTCTTATATTATTTCTTCAAATGCTATGCCAGTTACAAATCCAATCGCTGACGAATAAATACCGTGTCGCCGGGAGTTATGGTTACCATTTCCCGGAAGGTTGGGTAATCGGGATGTTTCAATTCCAACAGGTGCTCGCCGTCGCTGATGGTGATCAGGCGCTTAAGCGGGGTGGTGTCGAAAAATTTACCGTCGATGTACACCTCCGCCCAGGGACGAACCTCCACCGAAAGAAAACCGGCTTTTTCCAGGAAAGAATAATTCACCCGCTCGGTTTTACCGCTGCGGGACTGAAATTCGACAATCCTGGGTGCAAATTCCGGGTGGGACAAAACCAACCGGTGTCTGCCCGGTGAAATGCGGAAACGGCTGCGGTGCACCATTGAATCGAGTAGCTTTCCGTCCAGCGAGACCGATCCCCAGGGGGAAAGTTCGATTTCCAGCAAACCGGGTCCGGTGGCGGGTAGTGGAGCAGGCGGGGTTTCCGTGGCGGCACTGCCCGCGCTTTTTTCTTCTTTTTCCGCCGGTAACCCCTGTTTCGGCTCTGTTTTGTTACCAACCACTGCTTTTAAATCCTGGCTTGTGTTCTTTGCAAATTTCGCCCTGCCCGGGGGAAGTTTTTTCTGAGCCGTTTTAATACTTGAAATCGAATCTTTTGCCGGCGTTGTCTTCTCAAAGGTATCGGCGGCTATGGTCACCGGTGAGGGAATCTCTGCTAGATTTGTTTTCGCCTGCCGGTTAGTTCCCTGCCAAAGGAGCAGAACAATGAGCAATACCGACAACAGAACGATCAGCGCCAAAGGCAAAACCCACCGTTTTTGCTTTAGCACCGGTTTTTTGCTGCCGGTCGTTTGAGCCGATTCGGTTTTAGGTGTTTCTCCGCCCGGGTGCGCGGTAACATAGTATTTTTTCACCAGGCGAGCCAATTCATGTTCGGGCGAAACCGATTTTGGCTCAGATTGAATTTTCCCCAGGACGGAAACGATTTGCCCGGGGTTCGCCAATCTGTCTTCCGGACGCTTTGCCATCATCCGGTTGATTAAATCGCTCAATTTAACCGGAATTTCCGGCAAACGCTGCTTTAGCGGCAGAGGGTTTTCGTTCAGGATTTTCTGAATGCAAGCAGTATAATTTTCCCCGGCAAACGGTTTAATGCCGCTAAGCATTTCATAAAACATGGCGCCGAGGGCAAAATAATCGCTGGCGGGGGTAAGCACCTCACCGGTTACCTGTTCCGGCGACATGTATGCCGGCGTTCCCAAAATGCTTCCCTGCTGTGTCAGGGTCATTTCTTCTCCCAGGTAAGCCAGGCCGAAATCGGTTAAGCGTACCTGTCCCCGGATATCGAGCATGGTGTTATCCGGTTTCACATCGCGGTGAATAACCTGGTGCTGGTGGGCAAAATCCAGTGCGGACAGTAGTTGTCGAATGATTTCAATGGAAATAGTAAGAGAGAGTTTTTTCTCTTTATCCAACAGTGTTCGTAAACTAATCCCCGGCACGAATTCCATCGCCATGAAAATATATTCATCCTGTTTTCCAATGGTATAAACATCGACGATGTGCGGGTGTTTCAGCTTAGCGCACACTTGTGCTTCCCGGTTGAAGCGTTCCACCCATTGCTGGTGGTTCTGCACCCGGGGTTTCAGTAATTTAACGAAAACCGGTCTTTTCAGCCCCGGCTGGAAAGCGCGGACCGAAAGGGAATAGGGAGCGTCCTGGATGATTTCTATTAAATCGAATTCCCCGATTTTTTTGAAGGGCAGTGACGTCACCGAAGTCCCCATTCTTTCATTTTATAATGAACCCAGCGTAGGGAAACACCTAACATTTCCGCCGTTTTGGTTCGGTTGCCCTCGGTGGCATCCAGCGTTTTTTGCAGTAAAATTTGCGAGACTTCCTGCAGACTCATCCCGGCGCGGATTCCCGACTGCTCTTTCGCCGAATCGGGAAGCATCAAATCGTTTTCGGTGATTTCTTTTTCGGAAGACAACACCACGGCACGTTCAATGGTATTCTCCAGTTCGCGAACGTTACCGGGCCAATCGTACGACTGCAGAATTTCCAGCGCCTTTGCAGAAAAAGACTGCACCGATTTCTCCAGATTACGGGCATACTTTTTCAGGAAATGTTGCACTAACAATGGAATATCTTTTTTCCGTTCCCGCAGCGGCGGAATATGAATATTGATCACATGCAGCCGGTAATAGAGGTCTTCCCGGAACCTGCCTTCCCGGATGGATTCCTGCAAATCGCGGTTGGTGGCGGCAATAATGCGCACATCCACGTTGCGGGGATGAATATCGCCCACCGGGGTAAACTGGCGTTCCTGCAAAAAGCGCAGCAACTTGACCTGCAAATTCAGCGGCAGCTCGCCCACTTCATCCAAAAACAGGGTGCCGCCGTGGGCAGATTCGATCATCCCTTTTTTATCGGCAACCGCCCCGGTGAAGGCACCTTTTTTGTGACCAAACAATTCGCTTTCGATCAGGTTTTCCGGGATGGCGCCGCAGTTCAACGCCACAAACGGTTTTTTACTGCGTGCCCCATTGTAATGAATTGCCCGCGCCACCATCTCCTTACCGGTTCCGGTTTCGCCCGATATCAATACGGTGGTGTTGTTATTCAGCACTTTGCCCATTAGTTGAAAAACACGCTCCATGCTTTTGCTTTTCCCCACAATTTCCTTGAAAGCGTAAATGCGGTGAAATTCTTCTTTGAGTAAAGCATTTTCCTGCTGCAGGGTTGCCATCAGCCGGGCGTTTTCCAGGGCAATGGCAGCCTGGTTGGCAAATGCCTGTAAAAAATCGAGGCTCTGCCGGGAAAAGCGAGCTTTCTGCCCCCGGCTGTCGATGTAAATGACCCCTAACATTTCGCCCCGCAGCAGCAGCGGAACGCAGGCAATGGAGCGAATCTGCTGAATGATCACACTCCGGGAATCATCGAATCGCTCGTCCGAGAGCGCATCGAAGGTCAGGATAGGCTTGGCGGTTTGCAGCACCTTCTGCACCGTGGAGTGGGAAATGTCTTTCACATTGCTCACCTGGCGGGAGTGGATATTGCGCATCGCCCGCGGTAGATATTCCCCGCCGTTGTCTTTTTCTTTCAGCAGAATAAATCCCCGCTCCGCGGAAAGCTGTTGCAGGGCAATATCCAGGATACTGTCCAGCAGCTCGTCCGGCTCCTTAATGGAATTAATCTGCTGGCTGATTTCAACTAATGCTCTTAAATATTGCTGCGGAATTTCCATGTGTTTCCGTTTATGGTTTAAAATAGATTATTTGGGTTACCGGTTCTCACTCCACCAGAAACGCTGCCTCCTTGGACCGGCTGAGGTTGCCCATCTCGTCCCGCACACCGACTGTCCAGAAATACTTTCCGCTGGGTAGCGAATCCGGGTAGCTGTAGGAATTTTGCTCAACCGGAATCCCGGTGACCGAATGAATCAGGATGGGAATGCCGGTGTTGATCACGAATACCGAGATTTCATAAGTGAAGTCAAAGTTCGCGGTGTAGGGTTTCCAGGTAAATATCGGCTGTGGTGCCACCGATTCCAGCCCGGTGGGCGACAGGGAGTCCGGAGAAGTGGCGATCACCCTCACCAGTTGAAACGGACCGGCATTCGCTGCCGCCTGTGATTGATCTTCCAGCACGACATACACCGGTTTGCCGATCAGCGCAAAAATATCATTGTTCGGCAGATCCCGGTCGGTGAGTTGCACAAAAAAACTGTCCGGGCGCGAGGTCTCGGCAAATTCGGCGGAGATGTTCAGTTCCGGGATTCGCACTTCTTTTTTTATCAGGTCTTCCGTTCCGTCGATGTCACCGGCGATCAGACTGAAATTCACCGTGTAAAACGGATCGGGCCACCACTGGTCGATGAATTCGCTGTAAATACGGAATTTCTGTACTGACGGTAATCCGTTCAGATAAAAATGCACCTGCGCCTGGCTCAGCGTGTCGGTGTTGATCCGGAAGGTATCGGTTGCGAAACGCTCCCGGTTGAAAATTAATTGGTAAACGCCCGGCTGAAGATTGGGAACGCGAAACTCGCCGTTCGGATTGCTGAGCCTGAAAATATCTCCCGGCGAAATCAGCACCAGGCAACTGTCGATAGGCAGGTGCGGCTCGTTCTTTTGCAGGGTTTGTCCGAACAACTCAATTCCGGTACCAGCGGTATTTGCCCGGTACGGATCGAGCGGGTTGCTGTGCGGCGCCTCGGGGACACAATTTAAGTAGAACAGAAGCGCTGCGGAAATGAGTGTGAACCGGTAAATATTTTTCATAAACTCGCTTTTCTTCTCTTACGAATCAAAAATATAGAAAATTTTTGGGGGTAGTTAAAGAAATATCTCAAGTTGGGTGAAAGTGCTTACCCGCAGGTGAGAATTATCTTTTTTAGTCATTTCTTGTCTGGT
>MVCZ01000058.1 GCA_002049825.1 Candidatus Zhuqueibacterota bacterium 4484_188 | reverse complement strand
GCGAACCAAACAAATCATCCTGCATTTTTTTGCGCGATTCCGGGAAAGAAAGCGCTTTTGTTTAATCGATCGCTCGTCTCACCGAATAGTTTTATCGTACCGGTAGACACCGGGGTTTACCCCCGGTGAAACAACCGCGCCGGGCATACAACCTTTTTTTTAATTCGAACCGCTTGTATGGGTACGAAAACCGAAAATAATTACCGGGGGGGAAAACAACACACTACGGCACAGAACACTTTTCACCGCAGGTAAACTGCGGGGGCTACCGGAATTATCAAAAGCATGAATCCGCTTTACCAATAAATAAAAGAGAGGAACCCTGGTACAAGAGCTCCTCTCAAATAATCAATTCTATTAACCGGCTTTACCGGAAGAACATTGTTTGCTTAGCCTATGCGGCGAGATCAGCTAACAGTGCTTCAACAAATTTCCAGAATTTTTCCACCGCTGAAATTTGCACCCGCTCATCCGGCGAATGCGCGCCTTCAATGGTTGGTCCGAAAGAGATCATATCCATCCCCGCAAATTTGGAACCGATGATTCCACATTCCAGACCGGCGTGGATCGCTTTTACTTCCGGTTCCTTACCAAACAGGTCCTGGTAAACTTTTTTTGACCGATGCAGAATAGCCGAATCGGGGTTAGGTTGCCATGCCGGGTAGCCGCCGCCACTGTGGACCTCGGCGTCAGCCTGGAACCCGCACACCTGCACCATATCGTTGATGTCAACCAACTCGGAACCGAACTAAACATTTTTTCCGGAACATTGAAACCGCTCTCCAGGATTTCCAGCTTCACATTGGGATCAATGGCTTTTAACTCGTTTTTGTATATGGCATCGTATTCGGCGGAAATTTCTTTCAATGTTTCCAATTTTTGTTCGGGCAAAAAGACAATTGCATCTGCTTCGCGGGGAATAGCGTTGTGCTTGCTGCCACCTTCGAACGACGCCAGGCGCCCACCGACTTGCGGCAGAGTTTTCCACAGAAAACGGTTGAGCAATTTTACGGCATTTCCACGTCCTTCATGGATGTTTAAACCGGAGTGTCCACCGGCAAGACCGCTCAGTTTTATCTGCACTGTCCGGAACCCCTTGGGAACCGCCTCCGTCTCAATATCCAGATAAATCTCGGTATCTTTACCGCCGGCACATCCGATATAGAGCGCCCCGTCTTCTTCCGAATCCATATTCAGCAGAATCCGTCCTTCCAGCATGTCTGGCGCAATTTCGTTGGCGCCGGTTAATCCGGTTTCTTCATCGATAGTAAAGAGCGCTTCCACCGGACCATGAACCAAATCGGTGCTTTCCAGCACTGCCAGCGCGGCAGCTACACCGATTCCATTGTCGGCGCCGAGCGTGGTGCCGTCTGCGGTAATCCAGTCTCCATCGCGCACTAATCGAATCGCATCCTTGGTAAAATCGTGTTCGGTGCTTTTGTTTTTTTCGCAAACCATATCCATGTGTCCCTGCAACACTACGGTCGGTTTTTTTTCTTTACCGGGAGTTGCCGCTTTCTTAATAACCACATTTCCCACGTTATCGACCTTATACTCCAAGCCCATTTTCTTCGCAAAATTGATAACGTATTCCCGGATTTTATCTTCCTCTTTCGAGCAGCGGGGAATTTGACTAATCTGGTAAAAATGTTCCCACATTAACCGGGGTTCTAATCCTTCAATTGCTTCTTTCACAATATTTCTCCTTTATTCATTTGTTTTTGGTTGCTTCACTAAGGTGATAAATAAATCGAAAAATCAAAATTAATGCAACCGATAAATTAGATTTATTGGAAACCCGTTGGGGTATGAAATCCGGCAAAACTTTGAACCGGACAGAATTTCGGAAATAAGCCGGTTAGCTGGAAAATAAAGTGTTCATTACCGAATCGCTCCGCCGGCACAATTCACACTTCCATTAACAAAAGAACATCTATTTCAACCAAAAAGATCATTGAGGCTAATTTTCTTACTCCCCATCGGCAGCACCAGCGAGAAGTGTTCCCCGCGGGTCATGGTCAGCAACGATGTTTCATATCCCAGGGATGAATATTTGCGATGTTTCATATCCCAGGGATGAATATTTGCTGCAAAATCTTATTTACCCGGAAAAAACAAAAGCCCCACAAGTTACTGAAGTGGGACTTTCCGGAAAAACAAAACAAATTCTTATCAGGTGCCCATCTCCCAGGAACTCAGGTATTCCTTTTGCTCCTCGGTCAATTCGTCAATCTCGATACCCATGGTTTTCAGCTTAAGGGTGGAAATATAATCCTCAATTTCCCGGGGAACCATGTACACGCCGGCAGGTTGTTTCTGTTTCAGGGCAAACTCAGTAGTCAGCGCCTGGGTGGCAAAACTCATATCCATCACGCTGGCGGGATGTCCTTCGGCAGCAGCGAGATTGATTAACCGCCCCTCGGCTAACAGAAATATTTTATTCCCATTGGGTAAAATATATTCATCTACCAGCGGACGCACCTGGGCGTGTTTTTCCACCGCCAATTCTTGCAGGCTGTCGATATCGATCTCCACATTAAAATGACCGGAGTTCGCCACAATCGCACCGTCTTTCATATTTTCAAAGTGCTCTTTGCGAAGCACATTAATATCGCCGGTAATGGTAACAAACAAGTCGCCGTACTGTGTCGCTTCCAGCATGGGCATCACCCGGAAACCATCCATTGCCGCTTCCATCGCTTTAATCGGATCCACTTCGGTCACAATCACATTAGCGCCCATTCCCTTGCAGCGGGTGGCAAATCCGCGACCGCACCAACCGTAGCCGGCAACTACCACTGTCGAACCGGCTAAAAGGATATCGGTCGCGCGAATGATGCCGTCAACCGTAGACTGCCCGGTTCCATAACGATTATCGAACAAATATTTCGTGGTCGCATCATTCACCGCATATACCGGCAGTTGCAGGGCGCCGTCCTTGTGCATAGCACGAAGCCGGATAACGCCGGTGGTGGTTTCTTCCATCGAGGCAAAAATCTGGTTGCACTTTTCGGGATATTCCTGGTGTAGGGTCGAAACCAGATCGGCGCCGTCATCCATGGTTACCACCGGATCGTGTTTCAGCGCGGCACGAATGTGGTCGTAATAGGTTTTATGGTCTTCGCCGGTTATAGCAAATACCGAAATGCCGTAATCGGTTACCAGCGAAGCCGTCACATCATCCTGCGTGCTCAGCGGATTGGAAGCCACCAGTACCAAATCCGCTCCACCGGCTTTCAGCGTGCGAGCCAGATTAGCGGTTTCAGCCGTTACATGCAAGCAAGCACTCATTTTTTTGCCGGCTAACGGTTTTTCCTTCTCAAATCTTTTTCGTATTTCACG
Source organism: Candidatus Zhuqueibacterota bacterium 4484_188 (assembly GCA_002049825.1). Classification (GTDB taxonomy): domain Bacteria; phylum Calditrichota; class Calditrichia; order RBG-13-44-9; family RBG-13-44-9; genus 4484-188. The sequence continues at coordinate 14,912 of MVCZ01000058.1, read as the reverse complement.
CAGTACCGGCATACTGGTTTCCGCCCATTCAATCCGCTTTTTGCCTTTTGGGGCAAGTTTTAAATCCTTTACATCATGTTTTACCATCATTTCTCCTTCCGTTACAATAATTTCTCTCAACTTGAACTCACTGTCTATCGTTAATAAATAATGTCAAAAGTATAAACATTTGTCTTTCTTATCTAATGGAATTTTATTTTTTCGCCTTCAAAAAATAAAGCGAAGAGAGCAAAATTAACACACCTGGCAAAATTTAAAGTGAGGAATCGCAAAAATCTCTAATTGGTAAAAAAGTGAAACAAAAAAAGATGCAGATTTTTACCATAATTTATTAACTTTAGCCGGTAGTGTGATGTCATAATCCCCGGAGCAGGAACCTGAGATGAGCGAGAACCGCTATTCACGAAAAAAAACACGCCCGGTAAAAGTGGGAAAAGTGCAGATTGGTGGCGGTGCGCCGATTCCGGTGCAAAGCATGACCAAAACCAAAACCCGGGATATCGACAGCACTGTGGAGCAGATTCGCCGGCTTGCCGCCGGGGGCTGCGAAATTGTCCGCTGCGCAGTGCCGGACGAAACCTCCGCCCGGGCGCTAAAAGAAATCGTTGCTCAAACGAATATTCCTATCGTGGCAGATATTCATTTTAATTACCGGCTGGCACTTATTTCCCTGGATTCCGGTGTACATAAAATCCGGATTAACCCGGGGAATATCGGCAACCGCTCACGAATTGAGTCTGTGCTGAAAGCCTGCCGGGAGCGAAAAGTGCCGATTCGAATCGGGGTAAACTCTGGTTCAATCGAAAAAGAAATATTGCAAAAATACCGGCACCCCACTGCACCGGCGATGGTGGAAAGCGCCCTCTTCCACGTGGGAATCTGCGAAAACTTCGGTTTCACTGACCTGGTGCTGTCTTTAAAAGCATCCAGCCCCAAAATGATGATCGAGGCGTACCGGCTGATTTCGCAGAAAGTGGATTATCCGCTTCACCTGGGCGTTACCGAAGCCGGACCCTCCCGGAGCGGCACCATTAAATCGGCGGTAGGAATCGGCACGTTGCTGGCAGAGGGAATTGGCGATACCATCCGGGTTTCGTTAACCGGCGATCCGGCAGAGGAAGTGCGGGTAGGAAAAGAAATCCTGAAATCGCTGGGGTTGCGCCGGGGCGGTGTCACCCTGGTAAGCTGCCCTACCTGCGGCAGACTGGAAACACCCGACCTCACCCGGATTGCGCAGGAACTGGAAACCCGCCTGCAGAATGTGCCGAAAGACATTACCGTGGCGTTAATGGGCTGCAATAAATATTATGTACAATCGATTTGTAACTGTGAATTTCAAATCATTATCCTTTAATTCAACTACATAACACATAATATAATATATGGAGGTAATTATGAGCAAAAAGCTAGTAGGCATCATGGTCACTGCATTATTACTATTATCATTAAGTAATATTAGTTTTTCGCAGGATAGCCCGATGAAATTTGGGGTGCGGGGCGGTCTTAATCTGGCAAACACAAATGAGGGAACGCCGGAAGGTGTAGACAAAAAAATGCGAACGACTTTTGGCGTTGGTGGGGTTCTTGAATATTGTGTAAGTCCCACGTTTGCTATCCAGGTAAATGCTTTATACAATATGAAAGGCGTAAAATTTAAGGGGACTGAGAGTGTGATGGGACAATCCTATGAATTTGAAGGAGCGGGAAAATATACATATTTAAGTATACCTATCTTTGCTAAAGTGCCATTCGGACAAGGAACCACCAGACCATATATAATACTTGGTCCTGAGATAGGAATTTTGCTTTCAGCAAAGGCTTGGGCTAAAGTTAGTGGTGTAAGTGCTGATACAGATGTTAAGGAACATATGAAATCTTTCGAATTTGCATTAAATTTTGGAGCTGGCATTGGATTTCCCATTGGCAGCATGAGTGCATTTGTGGAAGGGCGGTATGGATTGGGACTAACCAATACCTGGAAAGAATCTGAAGACAGTATTAAGAACAGTGTAATTTATATTAATTTGGGTATCTTATTGGGGCAATAATTATCGCATCATTAAATCTTTGTTTTAACATCCCTTTTTTGTTGAGCAGTTTATAAAAATTATAGGATGTTTGATTATTCATAGTTATTTATTTTTTTCTGCTATAAAAGATTCCTAAATTTATCAAGCCGACTTCTTTGAGCTGAGTCGGCTTTTGTTTTATAGTCTTAATTCTCAATTTTAATAAATTGTTATAGTGGGTCAAACTCTTATAAAAATAAAAGATGTTTCTTTTCTGGGTTTATCAGAAGTTTACCGCGAACCATCTACGAACAAAAGGTGTTCCGTTTTTTCTTATTTCATAAAATAATGAGTAATAAATCAGGCATTGAAACCAGCAGAAACAAATTATTCAAAAGATGCTTTAATCAAACCCATTATTGAGATTCTCCATCCAAAAAACTCATTGCAATAGTTACACAATTTAATTATCATTTCTTAAAAGAGAGTAAAAGGAAAAGACGCATAGAGAAAAATCAGGAGCGACCTATGTTTGCTGAGATGGAAAAATTAAAGAAATCCAAAGCCGAGTGGTTAGCCCGGAAAGAAGCCAAGAGTAAAGACCGGAATTTTAAATTTGTGACCGTTTCTTCCGAACCGGTTGAACCGCTCGCTACACCAGCCGACCTGGAAAATTTTGATTATGAAAAAGACCTGAGTTACCCGGGGGAATATCCCTACACCCGCGGCGTTCACTACAATATGTACCGCGGGCGATTATGGACCATGCGCCAGTTTGCCGGGTTTGGCACGCCGGAGGACACCAACCGGCGGTTCAAATATTTGCTGAAAAATGGTCAAACCGGTCTGTCGGTAGCATTTGATTTACCAACACTGATGGGACGGGATGCAGACGACCCGCTCAGTATCGGCGAAGTGGGCAAATGCGGAGTAGCGGTGTCTTCCCTGAAAGACATGGAAATTGTTTTTCAAAATATTCCTTTGGACCAGGTAAGCACTTCCATGACCATTAATGGTCCCGCGGCGATGGTTTTTGCTTTTTACCTGGCGGTAGCTGAAAAACAAGGGGTTCCTTTTGAGAAACTGCGCGGCACCCTGCAAGCCGATATTCTAAAGGAATACATCGCACAAAAGGAATGGATTTACCCGCCAAGACCTTCCATGCGGATTATCGTGGACATGGTGGAGTATTGCACGAAGAATGTGCCGCAATGGAACACCATCAGCATCAGCGGCTATCATATCCGTGAAGCCGGTTCTGGAACACCATCAGCATCAGCGGCTATCATATCCGTGAAGCCGGTTCTACCGCGGCACAGGAACTGGCGTTCACCCTTGCGGATGGATTTGCCTACGTGGAAGCATCGCTGGAGCGGGGACTGGAGATGGATTTGCCTACGTGGAAGCGTCGCTGGAGCGGGGACTGGACATCGACCGGTTTGCGCCGCGGTTTTCTTTTTTCTTCAACTCCCACAACGATTTCTTCGAAGAGATTGCCAAGTTCCGGGCAGCCCGGCGAATCTGGGCAAAGAAAATGCGCTACAAATACGGGGCGAAAAATCCGCGAAGCTGGCTGCTGCGCTTCCACACCCAAACCGCCGGCTGATTGCCCTGCGCACCCAGCAGATCATCGCCTACGAAACCGGTGTAGCAAACACCATCGACCCGCTGGGCGGAAGTTATTACGTGGAAAGCCTGACCAATAAGATCGAAAAACAGGCGGAAGAATATTTCCGGAAAATAGAAGACCTGGGCGGCGTGATTCCTGCCATGAAGACCTGGGCGGCGTGATTCCTGCCATCGAAAGTAATTTTTTCCAGACCGAAATTGCTAAATCCGCCTATGTGTACCAACAGGAGATTGACAAAAAAGAACGCATTATCGTGGGTGTGAATGAATTTATCGACGAAGACGAAAAAATCGAAATACCGATTCTGCTCATCCCTGAACGGGTGGAAAAAGAACAAAAGCACCGTTTGCAGGATTTACGAAAAATGCGAAATAACAATGAAGTTGTCACCAAACTGCAAGTACTGAAAAAAGCCGCCGAGGAAAATCAAAACCTAATGCCGGCGCTGGTTGACTGTGCGAAAGCTTATTGCACTTTGGGTGAGATGGTCAACACCCTGAAAGAAGTGTTCGGGGAATACGAAGAGTCAAAATCATTCTAAGGGGAACATGCCCGCCAGTTAAAAAACGTATTTCCGGGTTACAGTAAACGAACCTTCTTCCAGAGCAATTCTGGGGAAATTCCGCCAACGCCGAATGCTTTTCTTAATACACCGGATTACCCTGATGTCGGTAATATTACTTTTAATTATTTTGATACTGGAGGGAATTACATATCCATTGGGGTGGATGGTAAAGCGAACCAAAATGTCGCCGGTGAAGGTGGGATCATAGCGTTTTGATTTGTCAATACAATATTTCACATCATGTTCATTCAGACTCATTACGGCGGTGGTTTCTTCCAGGCTCCGGTTTCCATTTTGCGAAGCAAAGTGAAAGACTTCGGGTTTGGAAATATGAATCGGTTTCTCATATTCTTTAAGATAATTTTCTTCATTCCGCAAAGTAAGGCTTCGTTCTCGCCGGAATGAATAATCGGGCAACCCGGCAAATCCTGCGACACCATCAAGCGCGGCGGTAATCGCTTCTACCGCACCTGTTTCGCCGGACACCAATTTCCGGTAAAGACCTTTTGATTTTTCCTGACCTTTCAACCACTGGGCATAAGAGGATCTTTTTTTTCGTATCTTTGAAACGGCATTTCGAACACGGTTATCTTTGCGAATGACATAGTCCGGTTTGAACTCGGCAACATTTTTTGTCCCACCCGATTTCCCTATTCCGGGAACATCTTTCCGGGCGAGATTTTTTGCCTGCTCTTTCACAAGAAAAAGCACATAATCCTGTCTTACCTTTTCGGAAATGACTCGGGTAGGCAGGTTTCTTGCCCAATCACCAAAAAAGTAAACTGCTAATGTACTGAAAAAAGCAACTATACTGATAATAATCCAGAGTCGAAAATTATCCCTGGTAAATACCGGTCGTCTAAAAAAAGCTTTCTTATAATCGTAACTTTGATTCATATTATTCTAATTAATTTTCCAACACAGTCTTTAAGGGCATTCGATCACTTCCCAATAATAAAATAAAATCGGATTTTTGTAGTGATACAGATCAAGGAATTATATATTTTGGGATTATTCAAACAAAACGAATCAACTCCCTTTGATTTTTCCTCTTCCATTAGCAATTTCTTTCTTATATTATACAATTTATTATATAATTTGTCAAGTCGATTATGAAAGTATTGTTAAGACCTTGCTCACGGGTGGGAATAAAGTTACCGAGTCGTTGCCCCGTATGGATAGCTACTTGTGCCTATGGTATGCCACGAGCGACCAACGGGAGCGCGCCAATCTCATTTCAATCCTTGCAAATTAAAGAATTTGTTAATCACTGTAAATAAAATTGCCTGCCTGGCGCTGCCGGCAGAGAGACTTCTCCCGGCAAGCGGGGGTCGCAATGACTTTCCCTCCAATCAGTAAGTTGTTACAAGCATTGTTTTCCATGCTTCCCGTTTTCACCCTTGAAATCCTGTTTGAATTCACTTAAATTGATTCAGATTTGATAACGGAGCAATCATGATTATTTCATGCAGAATACATATTTTATTACTAACGCTTCTCTTGGGTATGTTTACCCTGACAAATGCACAGGTTTTGAATTTTCAGGTAAAATTACATACCGAACGTTTGCAGCCGCGCGATCGGGAAGACTTGCAGGGCCTGGAGCAAAAGTTGACTAATTACATTAACAACTCAACATGGAGCGACCACAACCAGGATATTATTTTGGAAGGCAATCTACAAATCATTGTGGAGACCTTTTCTACACGCGGTTCCGATAAAATTTACCGGGGACAATTTCTGATCAGTTCACCCAGTGGGGAAAATTTTCGGGACAAAGCTTGCGAGTTCACCTATTTTCCCAGCCAGGCATTCGAATTTTACCGCACGTCTTTCGAGCCGCTTCTCTCGCTGGTCGATTATTATATGAACATGGTTTTGGGTGGCGAGATGGACACCTTCGAACTATTTGCCGGCACTCCTTTTTATAACAAAGCACAGGATATCGCCAACCAGGGACAATTAAGTAACTACCAGCTTGGCTGGACAAAAAGGTTGGAACAGGTGATTCGTACCACCGATGCAGACCATGTGGCGCTGCGCGAAGCGAAATTTTACTATTACGAGGGTTTGTATTTTGTCGAGAAAAAACAAAATCCCGTGTATGCACGAAAATTTGCCAAAGGGGTAGTTAAGCGGCTGGAAAAGGTTTACAACAAGCGCCCGAACAGCGCGGCATTAAAAAGATTCCTGGATTCACACTTCCAGGAACTTCCCAAACTGCTTCAATTCGATAAAAACCGGGACAATCTGAACGTCCTGATCAGAATAGATGCCCGTCACCGCGACACGTACCGCAAAGTTAAGCTCGGTTTTTAAACCAAACTACCAGCAATAACCTCATTAACTTCGGAATATATGGTTCACCCCGGCGCATTATGAAAGTATTTTGGCCCGACAAATTAGCCCATTTCCAACAGAGAGAACTTTTAGGCGCCAGTCAATACGGACTGGTTTACCGGGTTTTCAATCCGAAGCGGAAACAAATAACCGTGGTGAAACTAATTGAAGCTGTGCAGGTAGCTCAGCAAAGAGTAGTCAAAAGATTCAAACGGGAAATTAAAAGTCTGCAAAAAATCAATAGCCCGCATGTGGTAAAATTGCTGGATTACTGGATAGAGCCAAACTTTATTGCTTTCGAAATGGAATATGTGCCGGGCATTTCTCTCGAAATATTCGTTCGCCAATCTGCATCGATATCTTACCCCAAAAAAGAAGGTATTATTTTAGAAATCGTCCGTCAGATTTGCCTGGGTTTAGAAGTCCTGCATCTGGCAAATTTAGTTCACCGGGACATCAAGCCTTCAAATCTCCTGCTAAACAGTCCTTCAATCAACGCAAAATCTACCGCGGAGGAAATTGCCCGAACCTTTCAAAATCATGATTTCCTGGTCAAAATTAGTGACCTGGGAGTAGTAAAAGACCTGACCGCCTCGGTAAGCATCACCCGCACCAGCGATTTTATCGGCACGGCTTCGTATGTTTCACCGGAACAGGCGGAAGGAAAAAAAATTACCCCAGCATCGGATCTCTACTCGCTAGGGGTTATCTGGTATGAACTTCTTGCCGGAGCAAATCCCTTCCAGCACGGGACGATTATAAAAACAATCAACGCCCATCTTCACGAAGAAGCACCCGCCATCCGTGAAACAAATCCACAGGTGCCCATCGACCTGGAACATATTTTAATGCTGCTTCTCCAGAAAGACCCTGAGCAACGCTTTTTCAGCGCCAAAAGACTTGAACGTATTCTGCGGCAAAGACAAAGCAAAACCGGGGAAAACGAATTCGATGTTTCTTTACTGGTTGATCAGCCGCAACCGGCTCAGAAAAATTGCCAGGAATTTCAAAAATTATTCTCGGAAATTTTCTCCGAACCGCAAAACGGCAACATTTATGTACCTTTGTATGAACAAGCGGTTCATCGGGATCATTTTTTTCATCATTTACAGCATGGAGACATTTCCCAAGACTTTCATTTACTTACTTTTAGATTCGACCGGGATACCGGGTTCACCTATTCCTTTTCGAAACAGGTTTTCCTGCAAACCCCCGCTGAAGAAAAGGAGGATATATTAAAAAATTTGCTCCCCGACTCTCTGCTTCATAAACTTTCCACATTTTACCGTTTGGAAAATTTTTATGAACAGTGCGATTACGCCAGGAAAAATTTTAGGCGGGTACCGGCGCCTATTCTTCTATATAACCATATCCAATTTATCGTTACTATTCTCAGGACACTTTGCCGCCGGAAAAAATTACTATTTCTTTTCCCCGGGTTGCCGGAATCACTTTCCGCTCACGCTTCTTTTATTATTCCCATTCTCGTACAATTAAAAGGCGAACCGCTGCACTGGATATTTCCCATGACCAACCCGGAACTGGCAGAAATGAGGGAGTTGCTGCGCAAAAACAACCTCGTACCCCGGGATTTCCGTTTAGAAGCATTTTTTCCTTCAGCGGCGAATTGTCCGGATGCAGAAGACCTTTTATCCCGCCGGGAAACAGAGACCCGGTTGAAAGGAAAGAAGAATTTTGCAAATGGCTTAAACCGGCACGAACAAAAATTTCTAAAGCTCTTTGCCCTCGCAGGTGCTAACAATACGGTTGCTTATGTAAACTGGTTACTGACCAAATTTTTTAATAAAAACAGTGATATTATTATTTCCCTGCTGCAGAAGCGTATTTTAGAGCAGGTAACCCAAATCGACTCCGGCAAAATTTTCGCTTTTACCACGCCGGAAGCATATCAATTTTTTCAGAAGAATAAAGAAAAACACCAAACAGAAAATGATTTATCTGCAATTTCCACATTCTGGGAAACGCAGGAGAAACTCCCCGATCGTGAGAAATTAGCCGGGTTCTATTTTCAACTCAAAGAATATTCCCGCGCCCTTCAACTAACCATCCGTTTTGAAATTGAAGATTTAGTCAACAAAGCGCATCGGGGAGCAGCGGCGGATGTTTTCTTCCGCGCCCGGGAACTTTACACTTCGCTCTCGACAAAATACCCCCGGGAAAAGGAACAATTACTTTCCCTGATCTATCTGCAGGCGGCTTTGCTGGGCAAAACAAATTGGCTGAAAAATGAACTAAAAATATCCGCCCGTGAAGCTCACCACGAAAAAACGATTCTTGATTTTTCGGAGGCACTTTTACTCCTGCTGAGCAACAAATTGAACGAAGCGGCAGAAAATATTTCTTTTACCCTGATGAAATTAAACGAAACAGACCAATATTGGCAAATCCCAACCGGTTCTTTTTTACTAGCAGAGATCTTTTCCAAACAGCAGAAATGGGAGCAAAGCTACAAATATGCCGCTATTGCCTTCCAGACAGCGCGGGTAATAAACGATTTTTGGGTGATGCGGCATTGCCTGGGCAAGATTCCTGACAATCCATATTATCAAACAAATAAAAGCAACTTATTGAACTGGGAACGACTGAAACAGAACTTGTTTCAGGTAGAACCGGAGTTGTTGTACGAACCGGATTGGCGGGAGAAAATTCTGAAAATCATACGTTAAAGCGCACCGTGATGATATCGCCATCCTGCACAACGTACTCTTTTCCCTCAAGTCGAAGAATGCCGTGTTCGCGGCATTTTGCCAGACTTCCCAGTTCAATAAACCGGTCGAAACTCACCACCTCGGCACGGATAAACCCTCTCTCCAAATCCGAGTGGATTTCCCCGGCGGCTGCTTGTGCAACCGTTCCCCGGCGGATAGTCCAGGCGCGGCACTCGTCATCACCAACCGTAAAAAAAGAAATTAGACCCAGAATTTGGTACGACTTACGGATCAGTTTATCGAGCGCGGGTTCGGTAATGCCCAATTCTTCCAGGAAAACCTGGCGGTCGTCATCGGCTAATTGGGAAATCTCGTATTCCACTTTAGCACACAACCCGGTAACCTCCACGTGGGGCTTTCCGGCATACTCGGCAAGGGATGCCAGCATTTCTGTTTCCCTCACAATGTCCGCTTCGGAATAATTCACCACCAGAATCAGCGGTTTTGCCGAAAGGAATTGAAAACCGCGCAATTGTTTTTTTTCATCATCGCTCATTTCCAGGTCACGCAACGGTCTTTCCTGTTCCAGGAAGTCACGGCATTTTTTCAACAGCGCCAATTGCCGGATATCCTCATCCGATTTTACTTTCTGAATCTGTTTTTCCAGACGGGAAATCCGGTTTTCCACAATGGTTAAATCGGAGAGAATAAATTCGGTTTCCACAATTTGCACATCACGCAGGGTATTAATCGAACCCTCCGGGTGCGGGAAAACTTCATCTTCGAAGGCACGCACCACATGACACAAGACATCCGTATTCTTCAGCACGGCTAAAAACCGGGGATCAAATCCTTTGCCCTTTGCCGCTTCTTTTTCAACCCCGCCAACTTCCAAATATTCAATCGTTGCGTTCACCTGCTTCTTTGGTTTAAAGATTTCGGTTAAGCGGTCCAAACGTAAATCCGGTACTTTCACCATCCCACGGTGCACTTCAATCTTACCCGTAGTATGAGTAGTCCCGGTATTTAAGCCGGTCAGGGTAGAAAACAAGGTGGTTTTGCCCGAAAAAGGTAACCCGATAATGCCAATTTCCATTTTACACTCCAATCCGTTCTCATTCAAGATAAGTCATCAGTAGAAAATGTACTCAATTTATTCTTTAAAAACAATGAGGAAGCCGGTGTGAGTGATACTGAACCGTTTGGTTGCCGCCTGGTAAAAATGCACCACCGGGTGGTAACATGCATCGGTCATATTTCGCAGAAACAAAAAACCCGGCGAGTAACCGGGCTTTTGTATTCTTCATTTTCTAATTGCCGTTAAAATACGTCTATCTTCCCGTCAATATGTTTTGTTTTATCAATAATCACTCCGTTTGCGTCCACTACCGAGCCATGGCAGATAGTGCAGGTATTAATAGTTGCCGCCACATGACCTTCCGGAGGAAGATCGTGACAAAATTTGCAACTGTCTCCCACAGCAGTCTGAGTCCACACCACCGGATTTTGGTTACCGGTAATCACCGAATCGGTATACGCCCAGGCATAAGCCGATTCCGATTTTTTAAACTCAAACGCACCGTGGCAGTAAGCTTCGCTGCAGGTAGCATTCCCGTGAGTCCAAACAGTGGTAAGACGGTTCGAATCGGTGGCAAGTGTGTTGAAATGAATGTCGGGTGACGGCGGATCATCTATATGCGTGGCATCGCTAAAATTGACCACCGGTGTGTGGCACACTTCGCAATCCAGCAAAACAGTGATTTTAGTATCCGCCACATGTTTCTGGTGGGCACCCACGCCGGTTGCCGAAATATCGGTGTTACCGCTAAGATCCACCGGCGGTGCAAAATTGTTCTCGTTTCCATGGCAGGTGTTGCAGGCTTCCGGTCCGCCCACGCTGGTGTGACAGGTAGTGCAGCTTACCTCCACACGTCCGCCGGTGTAATCGCTGCCATGGCATGCCTGGCATTGGGACAAATCCCATTTTATGCTCTGTTTAATAAAACCTCGGTGGAAATTGGGTGAACCGGGTTGGGCAAACCCATCTTTGTGCGGGTAGGTATGACACTCGAAGCAGGATTTACCGCTGCTGCCACCGCTGAAGTCTGTTCCGTGGCATGCCTGGCATTCTTCCTTACCCAGCTGGCGGGACACTTTTCCGTGAAACTCAACCGAGTTCTCATCCTGCCAACCGAGCGCATGGGGGTAGGCGTGGCAATCGTAGCAGGAAACCTCACTGTTACCACCTTTGTAATCTTCTCCATGACAGCTTTGGCATTTATCATTATGGCTCTGAAGCGCAATACCGCCGTGAAAGGTCGCAGAACCAACAGTCAACCAGTCTTTCGTGTGCGGATACAAGACATGACAACTATAACAGGATACGCCGGATGCTCCGCCGGAATAATCAACGCCGTGGCAAGCCTGGCAGCTTTGCATACTCAGACTGCTATCTTTTACCACCATTTTTCCATGGACTTCCAACCAGTCGGATGGGTGGCTCCCCACGGTAAGCGGTTGTTTTTTTTCACTGCACGAGAGCAGGCAAAAGGAAAATATAATCAAAAGAGCCAGTAACTTTCTCATTTTTTCGTCCCTTTTATTTAGAAGGATGACATCCGCTTTTTTGACAAGTTATTTCAGCATCTTGTTCGGTATGGCAACCCATACAATTTTCCAGATCGGTTTCCGCCACCTCACGATGCCTTCCACCCACATTAGGTATCGCCCAGCCGAGGGTATGATTGTGCGGCATCACCAGATTTTGCTGATGACACTCGATGCAGAACGCCCGCTCGGTGTGACAGGTGCTGCATTCTCGTTCCTTTCCCAGCGCATCCAGGGAATGGGTGTAGGCGTAATTTAACGGATGGGAGCGGCGGTCCAGGTTATCGCCCTCGTGACAATCCTGGCAAAAGCTAACTCGATGGCACAAATTACAATTTTTTTCCTTCGGCCCAACTGCAGCCGACGATTTTGCCAGGTCGCCGTGGGTGTGAATAAAATTAATGCCGTGGGTAGACGGTTTTAAATTTTCCCCCGTTTGATGACAGGTATTGCAACTGGTGCTGGCTTTCTTTACCTGATGGCAATTCATACAGGTCGTCATCGTGGGCAGCAGGTAAGGTTGGGGCTGCTCCAGTTGGGTAACTTCCTGGTGGCAGGAAATACAGGTCATTCCCGTGGCAAGATGCTTTTCATGGGAGAACAATTCGCTGTAGCTTTCAATCCGGGGAACTGACCGGGGATTTTCCGGATCGCTGTGACACATTTTACAATTCTCATCCGATTCCACATCATGACAGTTTCCACATGTCTCCATAGTGGGCAGCAAATTAGCCGAACCCGCTTTACTCTCCTTCGCCGTTTCGTGGCAGGTGGTACATTCCAGGTCATTTTCCAGCACATGTAATTTGTGTGAAAATTTCAATTCTACCTGCTTTTCTCCGGCAGAGACCGGGAATGCTGCAATCATCAAACCGCTCAAAATCGTCAGGATCAAAATCAAAAATTTTGTTTTCATATTCCTGTTTCTCCGCAGGTTTTTCAACCGTGTCTGTCTTTTAAGAGATTTTCATTTCATCTATGAATAAAATCCACATTCGTATAAACGGTGATATCCAAATAGGTAATTAATAGCTAAATATGTAGGTAAAACGCAGCAAGCCGCGAAAATCACTTTTGTAGTAGCTGTTACCGGTCTCCTGAAGTTCGCCCCGGATATTGAGCACATTTCCGACTTGATAACTTAAGCCGGCGCTAAAGGAAGTGGCATTTTCGCTAATATTCGTATACGCGCGTTCGTAATTATACATACTATTGAAAAGTCGTACGGTTAAATGTGGGAATATTTCATAATGGATTTCGCCGAAATAGCCGATATTGTCCCCACCGAATCCGGTTTGATAAATGAGGCCCAACGTTCCGAAACTGCTGCTTGCCGATGCCATGATCCGGTTGTCGGAATCTTCTTCATATAAAGTAAACAGGTACTGCAAACTCAAGTTATAATTCCCAACCCGGTACGTGGCGGCAGTGCGTAATTGGTTAAATGCCTTAATTTCGAAAATATTGTAGAATGAGTCCTCGTAGATACGCGGTTTTTGACTGTTTACTTCCACCGACGCTGTCCAGCGCTTTTGATAGTAGGTCAGTCGTCCGCGCAATGTCTGGTAATCGGAAGCTAACAAGTTAAAATCTGTCCTTGCGTAATAATCGATGTTGTGTCCCGCACTTCCCGAAAAAGTGGCACCAATCTGTTGCCAGACAGTTTTCTCATTGCGGCTCTTCTGGAAATAACTTACCTCCGCCCGGTTACGACCTAAAAAATGGTAACTCAAATACCCGCCCAGCACATTTCCTTCATCCCACTTTCGCAAAGAGAATGTACGGTCGACGGGTGCTTCTAATCCTGCCACAAACTGCACCTGTAATTTTTTTGAAATCTGACCCTGCAGGAGCGCCGCATCCATAGTACCGTTAATCACACCCCGGTAGAGGAACTGCCGTCCGATCCGTAAACGCAAGTTTTTTCCGGCATTCCAGTGGGCGTAAAGATTGTAAATTCTCTCCTGCCACTCAGCCGGGTCGCCGCGTGGTAAAAATCCCACTGCTGATTTTCCTGCAGATTCTCCCAACCATAAAGGCTGCTTTGAACCGAACCCCGAACCCGAACCTGAGAAAACCCCATTGTGGTAAATAGAGCAATTAAACAAACAAGCACATAGATTCGCAAATTCTTCATGGGATCCCTTCCGTTTTTTAATAGAATCATCATAAACAGACCGATCAGGCAGATAATATATTAGATTGTCCTTCCGGATATCTCTGGGTGAAAGCAGTGTTTTATCAATCACACTGTTTTCGCCCAAAGCGATAAATCCCGGGGGTTTGGGGGCAGAGCCCCCATGATAATCACTTTCCGCTTTGTCTTTTAGGTCTTTGAAATTTCTCGCTGCAAACAGTTCACGGTTTTTTACCCGGCGCACTCTTGCAGCATCGGCTAACTTTTGGCGACGAGTCATTCGAATTTCATGCTGATTACCCTTCAAATAGTCTACCGGCTTGATGTAACCCAAACCGGCGTGCAGCCGGTGGTGGTTGTAGTGGTTTACCCACTCTGCTATCGCAGTAACCGCTTTGTGTTTATCTTTCAGCTCAATATCAGCTAATCCCTCTTCCCTTAGACTACGGTGAAGTCTCTCCTGGAGACCGTTGGACTCGGGGTGACGAATCCTTATTTTAATGTCCAACAATGAGAATTCCTTCAATAATTGGCGGAAATCCTTGCTTTTGAATTGCGGACCATTGTCGGATACAATGCGAGGCGTTACTCCCGGATATTTCTTCAGTGCACTTTGCAACACCGCCGTCACATCCTGAGCAGAGGCGGTCTCTCCCATAGGGATGGCTATGCCATAATAAATCCCAGTGAACCAGGTAACGACTCCAGGCATCGAGCACGCCTACAAAAAAATACCAGCGAGAATGAACCCATAGATACAATATGTCGGTATGCCATTGATCATGGGGCTTCTCCGGCTTGTAATCATACCGGCCTGCGCTCCGGCTGCTGCGTTTGTAACGATACAGCAGATCCTCGGAATCCAGAATACGATAAACACTACTGGGAGATAGAAAGACCACATCTTCGTCAATCATCATGTAGGCCAGCCGCCGGTAACCATCACCGGGATGTT
>MVCZ01000057.1 GCA_002049825.1 Candidatus Zhuqueibacterota bacterium 4484_188 | reverse complement strand
CCCTGAACCATAGAGCTGACAATCCAATCGGATTGACCCGGCCAGTTTACCCTGCCGGGAATCGCGGTTGCCGGGTTCCAGCCCGCCGCCCAAAGATACCGGTAATTTCCGGCTAAAATTCGCTGAAGCGTGGGCAGCCGTCCGATTTGCAACTCCGGGAAAATGTTGCTGGCTAAGTCTTCCACCGCAGAAAGGTTACCGTCGGTGTAAAGCGGAATAAAATAGCAATTAGTAGCGGCACTGATTGCCGAACCGACCAGTGCACTGATGTAACTGCCTGCACTGTTGTAGAGGTGCGTGGAATAAAAAATGGCTGCGTTCCGGGCGTTCAGTATATGGTCAGCAATTTTTATGACCGACTGTTTTTCGGCATCGTTTAAGCAAACCAACTGGTGCGGGTCGGAAAAGGATTTATCACATTGAACTGGTTTGCCCGGAAAGCATATTTTGCCTTTAACAGATGACGGCTCAGCACCGGTTCTTTGGTAAACAGGTCACCAATTGCCAGTACTGAATTCAGGTTTTTCAGTGCACGTGAGTTTCTGCATTGTCGGTGTGTAAATGGTGTTTCTACCATCGCGTGGAACAAATGCCAGTCAGTTGGCGCTACAAAATCGACGGTGGTTATTTTGTTGTTCCGGGCAAATTCCAGCAACGCCCGGATATCGTGCAGCGACAACATGGGGTCGAAAAGAATTGCCAGTGGGTTTGCCGCTTTTTGTTTCTTCAGGTCTGCCACAACTTTCTGAAAAATAATCTCCGGGATTTCAGGCGTCAGTTTTCCATTTTTCTTATAGAAAGCTCTTCCCAACCGTTTGGGGTGCGAGAGAAGTTCGTAAGCGAAATGTCCGCGCGGGCACAGTGCGCCTTCGTTGATGTCGTTTTCATAGTCGAAATCGATGTTGTCCGTGGTGCGCTGTGAAAAGACAACCTCGTTTTCTCCTTTTAATATTTTAAAGCGACATCCCACCGCACAAAACGGACAGGTTACCCGAAATTCCTGTTTCATTGCGTTCACCTTGCTTTTTTAGAAATCGTAGTTTTTTGTTCAACTGTATTTGGCGGAAAAAACTAACCGAAAACGTCCGGGTATTGCTGAATATCGGCAAAATTCATATCAGGTCCGTCTTTGCACAGGTAGTAGGGGCCAATATTGCAGCGTCCGCAAATTCCCATTCCGCAGCTCATCTTGCGGTTCATGGAAAGATAAATCTGGTCCGCTTTGAAACCAATGCTCAGGAATTTGAGCGTGACAAATTTCAGCATAATTTCCGGACCACAGGAGACAGCAAAGGCATTGTCCAGATGAATATCGGTGTCGTCCAACAGATTGGTTACCAACCCGACCTTTCCGTCCCAATTTCCGTTGGCGCTGTCCACGGTCACTTCCAGGTCAACACCGGGTAATTGCTGCCATTGTTGGTATTGCCGGCGGAAACACAATTCGTCGGGGTTTCTGGCGCCGTATTTAATCGATACACGTTTAAATTTGTCCAAGTCGTGAAAAAGCGCGTTTAAGAGTGCCCGCAGTGGTGCGAGACCTACACCACCGCCGACCACCAGTAATTCTTTACCTTCAAACTTGTGCAACGGGTAGCCTTTTCCGAAAGGTCCCCGCAAGCCGACCATATCGCCCGGTTTGAGCCGGTGAACCGCCTCGGTTAACCGCCCGGCTTTCAGGATGGTGATTTCCATCGTCTCGGTTTCGAAAGGGGAGGAGGAGGGGGTAAAAGGTGCTTCGCCTTCGCCGTAAACGGTGAGCTGCATGAACTGCCCCGCCCGGAATGGAATCGGTTCAGGAGGTTTAAGAACCAGTGTTTTAATAGTGGGTGTTTCGGTAATTACATCCAGTACTTTTGTTTCCAGCGGTTGAAAAATAGTTTCCATTTTAAGCGTCTCATTCTTTAAACATTGGCAATTTATAACGGTTGATTATTTGATAAACTTTACAATCTGCCTCAAAAGGGTAGGAGCCGTCTGTCCCAATGGGGACTCCTGTCGGCGAACTTCCCTCTTGATATTTCTCTGACGAAAATCTCTCAGATCAAATCAAGATTTTCTTTTAAGACGACCCGTTTTTCCAGTTCGGTGAGCACCACCCGCAGGTCGATATTTCCCATACAGCCTTCAATGCATCTGCCGCAACCGGTGCAGGCTTCCACACCAAAATTGGTAACGTACGAATCGAATTTATGGTAGAAACGGTTTTTAAAGCGGTCGGCAAGTTTCAACCGTGGGGTTAGTCCGCCTGCCATGCGGGAATACCCGGCAAAGAAACAGGAATCCCATACCCGGATACGCTCATACCGGTCTTCCCTGGGAAGATCGTAAAGCAGAAAACAGTGGCAGGTAGGGCAAATCTGGGTACAGATTCCGCACTCCACACAGGTCTTGCCCAGGTCTGCCCAGATTTCCGAATCCAGGTGTCTTTCAATGGCATTTTGATGGCTCTGGTAATAGTGGAAATTTTCATTCTGTTTTTTCACTTGTTCGGTGACTTTTTTCCGGAGTTTTTCCCGCGCTTTTACCAGGGAATCGGGTGCCTTGCGGGTGCCTTTAAAAAACGTATCGAGTATTTCCTGTCCTTTTTCCGAGCCAACTTCGATGAGGAATCGATCATCGATTTGCGACAGATTCAGGTCAAAATCGCTCTCGGGATATGGCTGGTAATTCATCAGTGTGCAAAAGCAGTATTTACCGGCATTCAGACAGTCGGTGGAAATAATGATGTGATTCTTTCGTGCGCGCACATAATTTGTATCCGGGTACTCTCCTTCGGCATATACTTTGTCAATAATTTTCAGAGCCTGAAGGTCGCAGGCTTTGGGACCGATGATTGCCAGCGGTTGAAAATCGTCCTCTGTTCCGTTTGTTTTCGGGTATTCGGCTACTTTCTGAACCGGCTGGTAAAAGAAGCTTTTCAGCGGCTGCGCAGTTCGAATGGGCGAAATTGCAAAAAAGGTTTCCTCCCATGAATTGATGGGGATGTATTGAAACTGGTAATTTTCGTCCTGTGCGGTAGTTATGTAAAAAGGGTAAGCGCTGTTGAATCGCTTAAAACCGTCCATCAGTTTTTGCCTGGAAATCTGAAACATAAACGCCTCGGAAATTTCTGATTAAATTTATTTGTATTGCTTAGAATGTAATTTAAATGATACCGGTGGCAATTTTAGGCAACGAAATTGAGCTCTTCTAAAATGTGCCAGAAATTGTGCACCAGGTGTTTCACCGCCCGGGAAACTTCGGGCGACAATTCATCGCCCCATTCGTTCCAGTGAATCTGAAATGCCCAGAGCATCACCCGGGCAGATTTGATTTCGGGAATCTCACGAACAAGTGTATCGATATCCGCATCCGAAATACCGATGATCTTGTGTTCCTTGTCTATTTCCCGGAGTGAACAAAGAATGTGTTCGCCAAAGTATTTTCCTAAATACCCGGAGCTAATAAACACGATTTTCTGCTCATTCCGGTAAAGGGGAGGGAAATGTAAAATACTGTCGCCTAAAAGTAGGTACCGTAGAGAGTTCTGTGGATATTGTTTCAGGATGCGTTTGACGGCGTTGAGCCCTGCGCTTTCGTCCTGGAGACCCGGGTTGCCCAAACCCGCGATCAGGGAAATTCCCATGAACAGTTTGCTCCGGATTTTCTGATCTTGAGGAGATTGTTCCGGGCATAGCTCCGCCCCGTCACTTACATGGTACACGCAATTGCGAGGTTTATTCCCGATACCACGAAGGAATCGAGTGATTAATCGAATTATGTCACCATGCAAAAAACAGGGCTTTTTGTGCCCGAAATACATTTTACTACTTGTTAACTACTCCCACCCAACTCCGTAAGCGATGTTTTCTTGTACCAGGTAACAGAAAATTGCCTGGTACAGTAGCAGTTGACCGTCTGCTTAAATTTTTTATATAAGCGTACCAGCGTCTTAAGATGTTCGTTTTTAACACGTAAAACAGAAATGATTGAGGAAGCTGAAATTTAGGTTCAGTAGGTGCGGTTTCTACTGATTTTTGTTTCTTCTCTTTGAAAAACAAGCGTAAATTGTGAATGATCATTTCCCGTTTTGCTATCAATTTGTTTGAATCAGAATTAATTTACACCTGCGAATAAATCCGGAATTTACTACAAATTAATTTATTAACAAAACTACCAAAAACAATCGACTCGAAAATTTTAATCATTACCTATATTGTTAAATAATTACCAAACTCGCTCAAATATATAAAAGAAAAATGATAAATCAAGCCTAAAATATAATTGTTAATTGATTCTCATAACCTGATATTTTGAAA
This sequence comes from Candidatus Zhuqueibacterota bacterium 4484_188, assembly GCA_002049825.1. GTDB lineage: Bacteria > Calditrichota > Calditrichia > RBG-13-44-9 > RBG-13-44-9 > 4484-188. The sequence goes on along the minus strand of MVCZ01000057.1, from coordinate 5,394 downwards.
CCATTTTGAATAAATTTTCCATAGAACGATTAAACTAATGAGAAATATACCACAAAGTTTTAAGTTGTGTGAATTTTGACCAAATGTGTGGCACAGGAAATACAGGGATCGTATGCCCGGGCAACCATTTCTCGACAAGGATTCCGTTATCATCGTATTGGTACGCATGAAACAGTGTCCCGCGCGGCGCCTCCAGCGCTCCGACTCCCCAACCGGCTTTCGGTGTTACCTGAACCGGTTTTTCCGGTTTTAACCCGTCTTTGATCAGTTTGTCAATCAAAATAATTGCCCGCTCCAGTGAGTGGATCAATTCGATTAACTGGGCGGTGTTGTTGTGAAGAATGTTGGTATTCGGAAGATCGGGAAGCAACCGTTGCTGGACTTCCTGCGCAATTCCTTTGATGTGTTTGTGATTCAAATTTAACCGGGCTAAAGAGCCGGTCATGAACGGTTTGTTGGCGTACAAAGATTGTTTGGCAGTGGAGTGCGAAACCACTCGTTCGTGGCAAACTTTCCGGTAGTCTTCCACCGGAAAAATCTCGCCGGTGGATGTCTGAATCAGGTCTCCCAGGTAACTGTAGCGGAGTTCACGCGGTTCCAGGGCGGTATAAGTGGTGGGGGAATCGGCGAAAGCGGGCAGCGGCAGTAATTGTGCGTACAGATCGACCGTTGCCAGCGCTTCTTTCAGGCGTTGCTGAATCTGTTCTTTTAAGCCAAGCAATTGTTCCGGCGTGGGAACCACTCCGAACCCCCCGATGATGGGATTAATCGGGTGGATGGCACGACCGCCGACGATTTCCTGGATGGTGTTGCCTAATTTTTTAAGACTCAGTGCAATCGAAACTTCCTTGGGGTATTTTGACGCCATGGAGATGACCCCGTCAAAACCTAACAGATCCGGAAGCGCCAGAGCGTAAACGTGCAGGGCGTGGCTCTCGATCATGGAGCCGTGCAGCAATAAGCCTCGCAGTAAGTAGGTCTGACGGGAAACCTGGATGCCGAATGCTTTTTCCGTAGCCATCTGTGACGCCAGAAGATGGTCTGCAGAGCAAATGGCGCACACCCGGCAAATAATGCCGGCAACTTCCTCGAAATCTTTTCCTAAGATAATTTCCTCGTAGAAACGCGAGCCTTCGTAAATATCCATGTTGACCCGGGTGATTTTCCCCTGGGAGATTTCCACGTGGATACCGCCGTGTCCCTCTACTCGTCCCAGATGCTCAATGGCAATTTTTTTATTCACCTTCATGCTGCATTTCCTCCATTAATTTTTCCGGCATCCAGGCGGGCGCTGCATATACTTGCATCTTGTGGACAATCTCCTCCGGTTTGATTCCTTTTAGCTGGAACATCTTAATATGCGAATCGTAGTGAACTTCTTCGATGGGACCGTGGCATCCGGTGCAGGGCACATTGTGTGAGGGACACCGTGCCCCACATCCGGCGCGGGTAAGCGGACCGCAGCACACTTGGTTCTTGTAAACAATCTGGCAGACATTTTCTTTCATCTTACATTCGGAACACACCGAAAAATTGAGAATTTCCGGAATGTCGCCATGCAGGAATGACGCCATCATTTGCAGGAATTCTTCTTTCTCGATGGGGCAGCCGGGCAGGTTGAAATCAACTTTAACAAAGGAACTGAGCGGTTGCGCCGCTTTGCTTTCGATGAAACGCACGTCGTTTCCATACACTTCTTCCAGCATGACTTCCCGCGGTACATCGTTTTTCATGGCAGGAATACCGCCCCACACCGCACAGGTGCCCAGTGCGACTAAAATTTTTGACCGCTCCCGGATTTTTTTTACCGTTTCGATGTCCCGCACCTGTGCCACCGAGCCCTCCACCAGGGCGATGTCCAACGGGCATTCTTCGTCGTTCTGTGATTTCGCCATTTCCCAGTCGCGGATGTCCACCGCATTCGCCAGCTCCATCAATTGGTCTTCGCAGTTCAGAATAACCAATTGGTCGCCGGCGCAGGAAGTCAGTCCGAATATTCCAACTTTTGGTTTGCTCATTTTTCCAATCCTTTAAATCATTTCCGGCAAATTCATGACGTCCCAGTAGGTAAACACCGGACCGTCCGTGCACACTTTTTTATTTCCGATTTCGCAGTGACCGCATTTTCCGATGCCGCATTCCATCCGCCGCTCCAACGACATTAAAATGCGATCTTTGGAGAATCCTAAATCAAGACACTTGGAGAGGACAAAGCGGTAAAAAATTGGCGGACCCACCACCAGTGCATAGGATTTCTGGACATCAAGGTCCTGCAAGTCGTCAAAAAGGTCGGTAACCAGCCCCGTACGACCGTGCCACTCCGGCGTGTCTTTGGAGAGCGCCGATTTTTCCACGATTAACCGGCACTCCACATCCGAACGTAACGCCAGCGCTTCAAGTTCACTGCGGAAAAGTAGGTAATCGGGATAGCGGGTTCCATACATCAGGATAATCCGCTGGTAGTCCTGCCGGTTGTCCAGGGCATACAACAGCGCTGATCGGAGCGGCACCATTCCTAACCCGCCGGCAACGATGAGCAGGCTGTTGCCATTCATTTTTTTCATCGGAAATCCGTTGCCAAAGGGTCCGCGCAGACCGATCAGGTCATTCGGTTTCAGCCGGTAAAGCGCGTTGGTCACCCGTCCTGCCCGGCGAATGCACATCTCGATCACCCCGGGACGGGACGGTGTGGAAGAAATGGATATGGGCGATTCGCCCACACCGATCACTGACAGTTCCATGAACTGCCCCGGGCGATATTGAAAGCGCTGATTAAGCTGGGCATCTTCGAACCGGAAACGAAACAAATAATTGTCTTCCACCATAGGGTCCACACTGATGATACGGGCTAATTCCGGTTTGTACGGATTTTCGCTTAAGGTGTAGGATTTATGTTCATGATGATTCAGTCTCAGCATAACTGCCCTCTCGTACTTTAGTCAAAACTTCTACTACATCGATTCCTGCCGGACAGGCGTTGATACAGCGACCACACCCCACGCAACTGGGCTTGCCGTATTGCTCCACCATCCGGAATTGTTTATGATAATAGCGGTTCTTTACCCGTTCGGCACGATCTTCCCGAAAATTGTGACCGCCGGCTACCAGCGCGTAGTCCTTGAACAAGCAGGCGTCCCACTGTTTTATTCGCCGTCCCGACCGTGCATCCAGATTTAATTCATCGTACACATTAAAACAGTAGCAGGTGGGACACACCATCGAACAGCTTCCGCAGGTTAAACAGCGTTTCCCCAATTCGTCCCATATCGGGCTGTGCTGTTCAAGGTCGAGAATATAGGGGAGATCGTCAATATCTAAATCCAGCTTAAAACTTTGATTTCGCTTCTTCCGGAAGTCGAGGTATTTTCGCCGGTCTGTTTCTTCTACCTCGGTGAATAAATCCGCTCGTTCAGCCACTAAATCATCGCCCAGGCTGGTGCCGATTGCCACCAGGTAACCATCGCCGATATCCGACAGGGCGAGATCGAAACCATCCTCGGTGTAATCGGTGTGCATGGATTTGCAAAAACACTTCTCGTCGGGAATACAGCTCAAACCAATGATAACTGTGTTATTCCGGCGCCGGGTGTAGTAAGGGTCTGTATATTGATGGGTGAACACCACATCTAGAATTTTAATCCCGTGAATATCGCAGGGATGCAGACCAAACAGCACGCGCTTCTGCTCCGCGTCTTCAATCACTTCCTCAAAGCCGCGCTGGCTGTCGAATTTGAAAATGACTTCTTTGGGTTTGGTGAGATATTTCTTAGGCGGGATAATGGTACGCAGATATTCCCAGGCGACCTCCGAGGGATCGGTCATGGTATCGAACATGTACACACCGGGTTGTTCCTGTTTCTCTTTGGGAATAATCACCTCACCAAAATCCTGCAGGCTTTCCAGAAATTTATTTACATTTGCTTTGGGAAGTTTGCTGACTTTCATTCTATTCGCCTTGCGTTATTCTTTTTACTTACTATGTTACGTTTATATTCAGCAATCACTGTACCAGGGAAAAGGTAAATCCGGATTTGAAACCAAATACGGTTTTGAAATGTATTGATCGGGTAAGATCCTGAAATTTAAAGGAGGGAAGCAAAGCCCCGGATCTATCCGTACCACCGCGTCGGTCTTTTTTTAATCAGGCGCAGAACAGCATGTGTACCAAGGCAAAACGTAATGTTCGATCTGTCGCATAGCAGCACTGGGTTGACCGGAAGATGCGGTGATATGACTGACCGGGTAGTTGGAATAAAAATGAGGGTCAGCAAATTCCGGAGCAGAAAATTTTTGAAATAAATTTTCTGCAGGGTTGGTTTTGTTAAAACAGTCAAGGTGATTTTCTTAAAAATGGAAAGAGAATTAGATAATACTCTCTTTTTTAAGAAAAGCAGGGAATGATATGGTTTCCATTCCCCGCCAGGAGCAACTTTTTGGTTTATGCTTTTTGCAGATTTTCCCCGAATTGGTATCCTTTCTCAACCGCCTGTTTGTTGATATCAATCAGTCGTTTGCGGCTGATAATATGTTTTAGCGTCTCGAAAACTGTTTCCAGATTCAGCGTGTGCGTATAGCCCAGGTAAGCGCCTAAAACAATCATATTGGCTACCCGGGTATTTCCCAGTTCATCAGCCATTTTAGTCGCCGGAATCGCCATAGTTTCAATATCAGTACGAGAAGGTTTGATGTCGATCAACGAGGAGTCGTAAACGATCAGACCGCCCGGCTGAACGTCCTTTTCGAATTTCTCCAGAGATGGACGGTTCATCGCGATCAGCACTGTGGGATCGTCAACCAGCGGCGAGCCAACCGGTTCTTCGGAAACATGCACGTGGCAGTTTGCCGTGCCGCCGCGCATCTCCGGTCCGTAAGAGGGAATCCAGGATACATTGTACCCCTCAAGCATACCGGTTTGTGCGATTCCTAATCCGAGGAGTAAGATTCCCTGACCGCCAAATCCGGCAGCCTTGATTTCCGGGTTTTTGTATTTTTCTACCGGATTCGCCCTGGGAAATGCTTTGTCCTGCAGATGTTTTAATCCCAGGGATTCGATAACTTCCTCTTTTGAAGCGTGGTGTTTTTCGTGGATGTGCGGTTCAATCTCTTTACTGCGATCACGGAAAACACCCAGGGGAAATACTTTGGTCATTTCCTGTTCAATCCATTTCAACGCGTCAACCGGGTCCATCTTCCAGCCGGAAGGGCAGGGGGAGAGTACTTCCACCAGCGAGTATCCTTTCCCGTCCACCTGGTTTTTTATTGCCTTGCGCACCGCCATGCGGGCTTTGGCACGGTGTTTCACATCATGCACCGAAACACGCTCCAAATAAACCGGTTTATCCAGTGAATTGAGCAATTCGCAGACCTTAATGGGGTACCCTTCGTTTTCCGGGT
>MVCZ01000213.1 GCA_002049825.1 Candidatus Zhuqueibacterota bacterium 4484_188 | reverse complement strand
TCAATGTCCTTTCCCTGGCGAATCACCCGGATGTCCACGCCGGTAAATTTGGGCAGAAAGGCAATTTCGTAACCGGAAAACCCGGAAAGTTCTTTCTCCACTTTCTCAAATATAGTCGATTCCGGGATACCGGTAGTTCTGAACAGATTGACCTGCACCCGGTTTTTGGGGAATTTTTCTTTCAAAAACGGAACAACCGAATTTTCCATCATCCATTTCATTTCCCGGGGGACACCGGGCATAACGAAGACAAATTTTCCTTCCTGCTCAAAAATCATTCCCGGTGCGGTGCCCACCTTGTTTGCCATCAGAACCGCCTTATCCGGCACCACCGCTTGCAGGCGGTTTATTTCCGGCATGGGAATCCCCCGGCGGGCAAATTTCGCTTCCACTTCTTTCAGAATCTCAGGATTCATTACCATTTTGCTCCCGAAATAATCGGCAATCACTTTTTTGGTGATATCATCGTGAGTAGGACCCAGACCGCCGGTTAACAGAATGACCCCGGATCGATCCAGGGCGGTTTGCAGTGCAGCGCGAATTGCCCCGGCATCGTCCCCGACAGTTTGCACCCATCCAACCCGTATGCCGATTTCGAAAAGCTGCTGCGAAATAAATGATGCATTGGAATTAACGGTAAGACCACTCAATAATTCATTCCCGATCGAAATGATTTCTGCCTGCATAGGTCACTCTCCCGGTTTCTTTGTGACCGTAAAATATAGACAATTTATTTAAAAAATGAAAGTCTGCGATTTTGATTTTTCCCTTATTTCCCAATAAATTAAATTAACAAGTCAGCCACATAATATTTTTCGACTAATATTTGACGATTTTGTGCCGATATTTACTTGTTGAGTTTTTCAAATGTTAAACGAAAAACATGAGGAGAATAGTTCAAAATGCACTCACTCCCGATCTGTATATAAGTTTCGATGTGTTTCTTTTCGGCACAATTCCCGTTTAGTACCGGATTCTACATCATTCAACCTGCTTTCAGATGGCATTATCAAAATGAGGTATGAAGCGCTGTATTCTCTTGATTCTTTAATTTCATTTTAATATATTAAAAAACAGAAAGTATCCCGAGGTTTACATACATAAAAGATAGGGGATTCCTATGAAGTCGCTTCGTTTATATTTAAGCAGCATTTTAGTGATGTTTTTCTTTTCTTCTTTCAACTCACTACATGCCCAGAAAGCTACTGTAGAACTTATTTCCAGCATTTCGCCAATTGACGGAGAACGATATGTAACCGTCTATGAAAATTACCTTTTTATCGTCAATTTCTGGTCCGGTGTTCAGATCATCGATATTCATGATGTGAACAATCCGGCAAAAATCGGTTTTCTGCGCACGAAGGACATGCATGATGTGAACAATCCGGCGAAAATCGGTTTTCTGCACACGAAGGACATGGTTTACCACGTGACCGCTTACGATAACAAGCTCTTTGTTTCCAATGATGCCGAAGGAGTGATTGTATTCGATATTTCGAATATTCGGCAGCCGGTTAAAATTGGGAGTGATTGTATTCGATATTTCGAATATTCGGCAGCCGGTTAAAATTGCTCAAATAAAGACACCCAGCAACGCCTACCGCACTGATGTCAATCTTCCCTATCTATACGTGGCGCTTGGTAGTGGAGGTTTTTGTATTCTCGACATAAGCGATTTGCAGAATCCCCGCACCCTGAACCTGGAAATTCCGGACAACTGGGTCTGGAGTGTCAAACAGCGGGACAACAAATTATATGTCGGTGCCAAACAGGGCGGATTACTCATTTACGATATCAGCGACCCGGAAAATATTTCCCAGTTGACCCAGTATAAAACCGGTAACCAGGTGCTTCAATTTCAACTGGAAGACAACCTGGCGTACATTGCTAACGGTCCCGGCGGTTTACTTATCCTTGACCTCTCCGCCCCTACCCTGCTGAAAAAGGTGGGTGAATATACAACCAGGGGATTCTCTCAACATGTCTTTAAGAGCGGAAACTACGCGTATGTATCGAACCGGGAGCTGGGGTTATTGATTATCAACGTGGCAGATCCGACACATCCCTACCTTGAGGGACAGTACACCCCGCAAAGCGATACCTATTGTTCCGCCAAAAAAGACGTTTATGTTTTTCTGACCACAGATACCGAAACCGAAATAATGCGGCACAATAACCAGCCGGTACTGAAAGCAATTTCCGATATATCGATTGATGAGAACGTGCCGTACACCTTACAACTGGAAGCCAGCGACCCGGATGGCGACCCACTGATATTTGAAGCCGAAAATCTTCCTGAAGGTACCTCCTTTGATACGAAAACCGGTTTATTCACCTGGCGACCCACTTACGAACAATCCGGTATGTATCCGAATGTCATATTCCGGGTGATTGAAGAAACCGGCAGCCGGCTAAGCGCAGCGGACACTGTAAAGATCACGGTAAATCATGTAAACCGACTGCCCGATTTGCCCACGCTCTCGAATGTAACATTACCGGAAGATTCACTACTGACCATTCAGGTGCCCGAAGCCAGCGACCCGGACAAAGAAGACGCCGGCAAACTGCAATACCGGGTGGAGAACATGCCCCGTGGAGCGCAATTCGATACCACAACCCGCACCTTTCGCTGGAAACCGTCCTTTGACCAATCCGGTGTTTATGCGGTGGATTTTGTGGTCGACGACGGCTCGGGCGGCGCCGACCGTGAATCGATTACCATTACGGTTCAGCATGTGGATCGTCCACCGGTGATTCAGACAATTGCCGACCAGACGGTTAACGAAGGCGAATTGCTACAGGTTCAGCTAACGGGAGAAGAACCGGATAAAGAAGATCAGAATAAAATCCGATTTTCGATGAACAATCTACCGGAGGGTGCAGGTAGTGGATGAAAACAATTTGCTCACCTTTCAAATTAATGGCTCCGACCCGGACAAAGAGGATGCCGGTTTGATCAAATTTTCCGCAGAAAACCTGCCGGAGGGAGCAACCTTTGATCCTGACTCGCTGGTTTTCCGCTGGACACCAACCTTCGAACAGGCGGGAGTCTATCAGGGAATTACCTTCTCTGTCACCGATCCGGCAGGATTACAAGACCAAAAGTCAATCACCATAACAGTCAACCAAGTCGATCGTGCTCCAACTCTGCTGGCTATTTCACCTATTACTGTAAATGAAAACGAAGTGATCGCCCTGCAACTTTCTGCCAGCGATCCGGATAAAGAAGATGCCGGAAAGTTAATGTATTCGGCAACCGGTTTGCCACAAGGAGCAACCCTGGATGCAAAAACCGGCTCTTTAACCTGGACACCCGGTTACGACCAGTCCGGCAGCTATGAAATAACTTTCACGGTTAGCGATGGAAACTTGTTCGACAGCAAAACAACCACGTTTACGGTGAATCATGTAAATCGTCCGCCGGTTTTGGATGGAATTGCCGACCAGACCGTCGATGAAAATCAGGAACTCACCTTCACGGTAACCGGTCAGGACCCGGACAAAGAAGATGCCGGTAAAACTGTATTCAGTGCGTCGAATCTGCCGGAAGGTGCCAAATTCGACCCCATGACCCATGTTTTCCGCTGGACACCCACATTTGAACAAGCCGGCATTTACAGCACTGTTTTGTTCGATTTAAAGGACCCCGCCGGATTGACCGATGAAAAATCGGTTACCATTACCGTAAACCAGGTTAACCGACAGCCGCTGCTGCAGGAAGTTGCACCGCTAACGGTTGACGAAATGCAGCCGGTGTCGTTTAGATTAACCGGCAGTGACCCGGACCGGGAAGACGCCGGTAAATTGGTTTATGCCATTAGCAACCTGCCGGAGGGCGCGAAATTAGACCCCGCCACCGGGGCGTTCACCTGGACTCCAACTTACGATCAGGCAGGCAATTACAATCTTTCTGCGCAAGTATCCGACCCCGGAGGATTGACGGCAGCAACAACCGCTGGATGCCGGCAGCGGAACAATTCGGTGGAAACCTGACTACCAGCAAAGCGGTGAGTACTCCATCGCTTACCAGGTGAAGGATAGTTTTGGTTCCACTGCCGACGGATCGCTTACTATCAAAATTGAAAATGTGAACCGACCTCCTGAACTGAAAAAAGTGGGCAGCAAGAAAGTGAAAGAAGGCGAAACGCTCTCTTTCAACCTGAATGCCAGCGATCCGGACCAGGAGGACCAGGGGAAGCTCAGTTTCTCTGCACAAGGAATTCCTTCCGGCGCTACATTCGACAAAAACAACGGTAGTTTTAGCTGGACACCGGGTGACGATCAGCAGGGCGAATATCAAATCACTTTCACGGTAACGGACAGCGGCGGGCTCAGCGGTAGCACTACCTGTAAAATCACGGTCGAGGATGTTCCGCCTCCTGCACCACCGGAAAATAAATAATGCCACATTTCATAATATTCAAAAGAAACCTCTTTGATTAATTCGAAGAGGTTTCTTTGGGTTCACAAAAAGAAATTTGTTGACCCGCTTTTAGGGCGGTATCTGTTACCGCAAAATCAGAAAAAATATCGATAAAGCAATTGTTTCTTTATTTTTTCAGCAAAAGACAAATATTTTGCCTTAATAATATTATTAAAACATTATTTAGAAAAACCTGAAAAACCCTTTGGACTCTACGGCGATATTATCGAACTAATTAATATATCATGGATAAATCAGGTTTTTTTCTACCTTCTGATAAATGCGGAAATCTCACCTGGCATTTCAAAACGAAAAAAAATTAAAAAAAATCACCTGAAACTCTTGACAAATTGATTTAAAAGCATTATATTATCCAAGGGTTAAACGTTTAACTAAATGGTGTGCCATGCCAGTCACCATAAAAGATATTGCAAAGAAAGCACAGGTTTCCGTAGCAACTGTCTCCTTAGTTATTCATGACAACGATCGGATCTCACCCGAAACCAAGAAACGGGTTCGAAAAGCAATTAAAGAACTCCAGTACTATCCCACCCGATCTGCCCGGGGATTGGTTTCAAAAAAAAGCGGAAACATCGGGTTTATTCTCACAGACGATCACTTTTCCCGATCGGAACCATTCTACACCCAAATATTTTTAGGCACAGAATTTCAGGCAAGGGAATTTGAATATTACATTCTGCTCACTACCATTTCTTCCAATTTCGGACAGCAAGATCCTCTTCCCCGTTTTGTCCTGGAAAAAAATGTAGAAGGCGTTATCATGGCCGGGAAGGTACCCGATATTATCATTCGACAATTAGAAGACATCAAAATGCCTATGGTTTTTGTTGATTATTATCCCAAAGGTAAAAAATACCCGGTGGTTATGATTGACAACATTGAAGGCGGTTTACAGGCTACTCAACATTTAATTGATTGTCATCATCACCGAATTGCTTTTATAGCCGGAGACATCCGGCATCCCAGCATCTCCGGGCGGTTTCAGGGTTACAAAACGGCACTTGAACAAGCTAATATTCCCTTCGATGAAATGTTAACCGTAACCAACCGGGAATATCCCGACCGGGAAAACGGGTACATGGCAACACGTCAGCTATTTGAACAGAACAAACAATTTACTGCAATTTTTACCTGTAACGACGCGATGGCAATTGGTGCGCTTCAGTATATTAAGGAAATGAAACTGTCTGTTCCCGGGGATATTTCACTCATCGGTTTTGATGATGTTGAATCGGATTTATCACTCGATCCACCCCTGACAACCATGCGTGTCCCTAAAGTGGATATGGGTGTGGAAGCCGTTCGTCTGATGGTGGAATCGTTACAAAAAAACAATGCTTACCCTCGGAAGGTACTTGTTCCGGTTCAATTAATTGTTCGAAAATCAACTTGCCATTTAGCCGAAGAATAGATTTTGTGAAAGAATTTGTTTCATTTTAATTCACCATAACCAACTTAGAATTTGTTTCATTTTAATTCACCATAACCAACTTAATCAAAAGGAGGTCTGTATGAGAAGTAAAATTTATTACACCCTGTTCATTCTGGTTCTGAGTTTCGCGTTCGCCGGTCTGCTTTTGGCGCAGACAAATTTGTTGCCGAATTCAGATTTGGAAACGGTTGAACCCGGATTCTGGAACAAAGTGAATGACGGGTTAGGCGGCGC
>MVCZ01000056.1 GCA_002049825.1 Candidatus Zhuqueibacterota bacterium 4484_188 | reverse complement strand
TATACGGGAAACCGGATAATATCCTCCGGGAGAAAGATGTGATTAACCATGTGGAATGGGAAATCTGGGAATATTACAACCTGTCGCTGCAAATTGTTTTTCAGGACGATGTCGGACTGGGAAATTATCGATTGGTGCAGCCATTAACCCTGCTGAATTATTAAACACCATTTCTTTGATTATCAAAACGACGCGGGAATTAGCGCCAATCCTTCCGGCGCCATTTCCCGCCATTTTCACCAAGCCAAATTGCGCCCTGCCGGTCGGTGCGAAACGTGCTGATTAACCTGTTTCAGAAAACCAATAGTGGAAGAGGTGGTGCTGCCATGGTGCGCAACTTTCAGAACATCAGCCCTCATGAGCGAACCCCAGGCAGAGAGCCGTACCTCCACCGGACGTTCCGCATCACCGGTAATCAGAACAGCCGCGTCGCCGATTTTAACCAGTGAAACAACTGAGCAGTTATTTATCTGCGAATCGCTTTCGTCATCCGGTTTTTCAAATTCAGGAAACGGCGACAGAAAGTAAATCCGTGTCTGTTCGTCTACAATCAAGCGCTCCCCAGCCTGAACCCGCCGAAACGGTACCTGCTTTCTGGAAAGAATCGAGACCAACCGGTTCTGCAATTTTACCGGAACCGCAAGGTTTGGCAAATAAACCGAATCGATAGGAACGCTTTCCAAAAGGGAATACATTCCGCCCAGATGATCGGCATGCGGATGGGTGATTATTGCTTTATCAATGCGGCGGTTACCCAGGTATTGCAGCACCGGAAGAACCACATCCCGCCCGCTGTCCCAGGTGACATAGGACGGACCGGCGTCGAAAAGAATTATCTTTCCACCAGCCGTTTGCAGCAAACAGGCATCTCCCTGCCCGACATCCATCATAATAAACTGGGAGTGCCGGAGCGAGGGCAACACCAGCCAGATCAGCAAGAGAACAGCCAAGGCGCTCAGCGGTTTTCTCACTGCACGATAGGTTTCATCTGCCCAGTGAAAAACAAGAAACAGAACCAAAAAATAGAAAATGATGACCACAACCGAAACCCCGGAAACGGGCAGGTAAGCCAGGGGCAAATTTGCCGCCCGGTGAACCACTTCAATCATTACCTGAATGGATTGTGAGAGCAAAGCTGCAACCGGTGCCGCAAACCGGATTGAGAGATAGGACAAAAACAGCGTCAGAAATCCGACACCGACAATAAACCCAATCAGGGGAATAACCAGCAGGTTCAGGAAAAAGGAAACCAGCGGAATTTTGTGGAAATAAATTGCCATCAGCGGCAGTGTGCCCAGTTGTGCCGCCAGCGAAATCAGGAATGCTTTCACAATCCATTTGCGAAGGAAAAATCCCCACCTGGTCTCTGGCAGCAAGCCGCAAATTTTTTCCTCGGCCGGTTTGAGCAGCCGGTAAAAATAAAAGATGGACAGCACCGCAATAAAAGAAAACTGAAACGACACCCAGAATAGTTGTTGGGGCTGAACGAGCAGAATCAGGAAAGCCGCCAGCCAGACAATATTGTAAGCGTTTGGCTTGCGCTCCATGTTTTCGCCGATTAGATACAGGCTGATCATCAGGGTGGCACGCACAACCGGTGGTTTGGCGCCGGTAAGGAACATGTACATCACCAGAAACAGAATAGTCAGCAGATTGTGCCAGCGGAAAGACAGGGGAAGAAAAGAAATCATTAGATAGATAATCAGCACAACAAATCCCACGTGCAGTCCGCTGATTGCCAGCACATGAGCCACACCGGTATTTTGGAAATCGCTCCTGATTTCCGGGTCAATTTCCTGCCGCTCGCCTAACAGCACCGCCGCTAAAAACCCGGCGGAAGTTTCGGGTAGTATTTCGTGAATATGAGTATTCAGATTTTTCCGTGTGCGGTGAAAGAATTGACCCAGGCTGAATTTTATTTTCCCGCGAACGACCTTTACACCGGAATACCTGGAAAGTAAAACCTGGGCGAAAATCCCCCGTTTGCTCAGGTAATCTCGGTAATCGAATTGCCCGGGATTCCTTGCCCCCGGAATCTGTTGTAAGACAACCTGCTTCAGCACAAGGCGGTCTCCCAAGTTAAAAACCGGCAGCAGATTCCGCGCCCGGACAAGCACCTGTAGGTGAACCGGCATCGTTTTGCCGCGAAAACGGATTTCCTCCAGATCGAATAAAAAGTGTCTCTTTCCCGCACCCGGTTCGCTGAGCACCCGACCACTTGCGGTAATGTTCTTCAGAGGGAGCTGTTTTCCGAGCGGGTGTTCCAAATGGTTGCTATGCCAGAATTTGTATGTCAGGCTGCCTGCGCAGAAAAAAATTAGCAGGAACAGTATTGGTGCGTTTTTGTTTTGCCGGAATAAAACCAGCGTTAAAAGGAAAATGGCAAAAATAGCGGCAAAATAGCGGAAAGAAAAATCCAGAGAGTGTTCCATCAGGATTCCCAGCGCAAAAGAGCCGGTTAAAAAGAAAAATGGTGTGCGCGCCAGATTTTCCCTCATGGGTTCCTGCCGGATTTCATTTTACATGTAGGATTTTTTGCCAGTTCCCGAAATGATTCGTTACTCCCAATGCAGATTTCGATATGGTAGCATTTCGCCCAATCCGGGTACTTTTGAATAACCGAAAATAGTGAGAGAAAAGGGGCTTTGCAAGAAATTTTAGCGGTAAAGAATTCTCGGAAAGGTGGGGATTTCTGATTGTTCAGGAGATAAACGAAGTGGTTTCCTGAACAACAATTCCGGTTACAGAAACCGTTTTACTCATTTCCGTTACAATCAGATAATAATAGGAACTAAAGAATTCACAATCCCCTGTTCATTTTTATCAGTGTTAACCTGTGAAAATCAGGTGCGATAGAAAAATGGGGCTAAAACGTAAAAAAAATACCCGGACCGAATAAGCCCGGGTAAATTACTTTTTGATTTCTGATTCTCTGCGAAGGAACCAATTCCTATTTCACATTGATATTATCGCTTTTCTCAACCAGGTAAAAACCCAATTCTTTCTTATTCTTCATTTTTATCTTAACGGTGGAGCCATCCTCAAACCTTCCATTGAGAATTTCATCCGCCAGGGGATCTTCCACATATTTCTGCAACGCCCTTTTCAGCGGTCTTGCGCCCAGAATCGGATCGTACCCTTTCTCGGCAAGGAATTCTTTTGCCCCTTCACTTAATTCGAGAGTAATGTTTCGCTCCAGCAGCCGTTCAATCATCTCGCCAACCAGCAAGTCAATAATTTTAATCACTTCTTTTTTAGAAAGCTTTCGAAAGAAAATAGTGTCGTCCAGCCGGTTCAGAAATTCCGGGTTAAATATACGTTTAAGTTCCTGGGATATTTTCTCCTTCATCAAATCGTAGTCGGAATCATTTGCCTGCTGGGCAAAGCCGATTGCCAAGTTCTTTTTAATCTCACGTGTTCCCACGTTGGAAGTCATAATGAGAATGGTATTGCGAAAATCGACCTTCCTGCCCAGACTGTCGGTAAGCTGCCCCTCGTCCAGCACCTGCAGCAAAATGTTGAACACATCCGGATGAGCTTTCTCCAATTCATCGAAAAGCACCACCGAATAAGGATGCCGCCGAACTTGCTCAGTTAATTGTCCGCCTTCTTCGTAGCCAACGTAACCGGGAGGTGAGCCCACCAGGCGCGAAACGGAGAATTTTTCCATGTATTCGGACATATCCATGCGCACCAGGGCGTCTTTCCGCTCGAACAGGTATTCAGCCAACACTTTGGCTAAATGGGTTTTGCCAACGCCGGTGGGTCCCAGGAACAGGAAAGAACCAATTGGGCGGTTGGGGTCTTTCAGCCCGGTTCGGGAGCGCCGTGTAGCTTTAGCAATGGTTCGAATCGCTTCGTCCTGACCAACAATCTTTTTCTTCAGCGTTTCTTCCATTTCAATCAGTTTGACGGATTCGCTTTTGGCAACCCGCTGTACCGGGATGGAAGTCATCATCGAAACTACCTCGGCGATGTCTTCTTCGGTTACCGTGGCAACCTGGGTATCTTCCTCACGTTCCCATTTATTTCGTTCGAAAACCAACTCTTCATGTAACCGGCGCTCGATGTCGCGCATTTTTGCCGCTTTCTCGAAATCCTGCTCGTGGGCGTAGCGCTCTTTCTCCTGCCGAATATTTTCAATCCGCTGCTCCAGCTCCAGAATCTCCTTGGGAACTACAATGCTGGAAATATGCACCCGCGAACCGGTTTCGTCCAGCACATCAATCGCCTTGTCCGGGAAAAATTTGTCGGTAATATAGCGCTCACTCAACCTGATTGTGCTCAACAGGGCGGCATCGGTATAAACCACATGATGATGTTCTTCATATTTCGATTTGATACAACGCAGTATTTCCAGGGTTTCTTCCGGGGTAGTCGGTTCAATCATGACTTTCTGGAAGCGCCGTTCCAGGGCGCCGTCTTTCTCCACATACATACGGTATTCATCCAGGGTGGTGGCGCCGATGCATTGTAACTCACCACGCGCCAGGGCGGGCTTGAACATATTCGAAGCATCTAACGAACCGGACGCACCGCCGGCACCGACAATGGTGTGAAGCTCGTCGATGAAGAGAATCACATCGTCGGCTTTTTCCAGTTCGGTCATAATGGCTTTCATGCGCTCTTCGAACTGTCCGCGGTACTTGGTGCCGGCAACGATGCTGCCCATGTCCAGGGCAACAATTCGTTTGTTATGCAACACCCGCGGTACTTTACGGGTGATAATCCGCAATGCCAGACCTTCGGCAATAGCAGTTTTCCCCACACCCGGTTCGCCAATCAGCACCGGGTTGTTTTTCTTCCGGCGGCTGAGAATCTGCGCCACCCGTTCGATGATTTTGTCCCGACCGATGATAGGGTCTAATTTGCCCTGGGTCGCCAGATGGGTCAAATCGCGACCAAAATGATCCAGCGCCGGTGTCTTGACCTTTTGCGTCGGTTGTTGTGAACTGCTGAATGCCATCGACGGTTTACCGTCCAGGATATTCTTCAACTCACTGTACACTACATTATAATCGATGTTGAAGCTTAACAGAACCTGGGAAGCCAAACCTTCTTTTTCTTTCAATAGAGAAAGCAGCAGGTGTTCAGTGCCGATTATGTCCGACTTGAAATTCTTTGCTTCTAAATAGGTAACCTTCAGAACCTTTTCTGCTCGTTTAGACAAGGGAAGATTTCCCAGCGTCATCATTCCACCGGCGGGACCGGAAGCTTCTTCCAAACGCTGCTTGAGCTTCTCTATATCCACACTCAGATTCTTCATTATTTTAATTGCAATTCCTTCACCCTCTTTAATAATCCCCAGAAGCAAGTGTTCAGTCCCTATATAATCATGCCCAAGTCGCATAGCTTCTTCTTTGGAATATCGAATAACCTTCTGTACCCGGCTGGTGAAATTATTTCTCATTGAAAACCCCAGCATATTGTCTTTTCCTCATCCTCTTTCAATTTTATCACTTCTAATTTACACTTTAGACTTCTAATTTACACTTTAGATTCAGGTCAAGCAACTCGAAAACCAGCAATTCCTGTTTATTTTTCCCATTGTGAACCACGTATTCGGTTTCGCCACTCGTTTTTCGATCTCAGTTACTTTTTTTTATTTCAAACCAATCATTTGTAAATTGACATATTCCTCTTTTTTTCTTCTAACGCCGGAAGACTTATAAATATCCCAATCCGGTCAATTCCGTCTTTTTCTTACA
>MVCZ01000212.1 GCA_002049825.1 Candidatus Zhuqueibacterota bacterium 4484_188 | reverse complement strand
TATTTTCCAATTGCCGATTCATGCGCCGCGTGCTCGCGTCCGCGTTGAAACCGGTTGTTAACTGCCATTATGATTTTATTTTAAAATTTTTTTAATATATTTTTAGATGGGATATTATTAAATAAATGCTAACAAGCGGTTCAACACTGACCGAAAAACGCAGTGCATGTTTTGGGGTTTAAAGTCAAGTTTTTAGCCGCGTTTTTCGGCAGGTGAGCTCCGTCGTCAAAAAAATCCTATCCTTAAAAATGCACCCACATCAAAAAATGAAGAAATTTTTCTCCGGATTATTTTCATATTTATGGGACTGGTTCAAAGAATTGAAGGACAGGTCAAACACATTTTATGAAAATTATTACCGATGGATTTTTCGGATAAAAAAATCGGATAAATAAACCGCACCGCTCATTTCATATACCGTAGCTGCCGCAAGGCATTTCTACCGCGTGTTTCATCCCAAACCGGAGCCTTCCGCCGGGAACAATTTGGTAAACACGTCCATAAAAATCATTGAGAAAAATTCAAAAGCAGTTGATCTTTGTTTTTTCAATTTTTGTGAGTAAATTAAATTTCAAAGGTGCTTGTTCCGCATTTGGGACTCATTATTTCAAGCAGTAAATTTTTACTGTAAAGCACGAACAAAAATTTACCATATAATTCAACGTTTCGTCTGATGGAAAAAAACATAGAAAACATTGCCTCAATCTTAAAAAAGGAATTAACCTCACTCAGAATGCGCTATAATGTCGCCACTCTTGAGGTATTCGGCTCATTTGTAAGGAATGAACAAACCCCTAAAAGTGATTTGGATATTCTGGTCACGTTTACCAAATCCCCGTCTCTCTTTAAGTTCATAGAACTTGAGGATTATTTAAGTACTTTACTCGGTGTAAAAGTCGACCTGGTTATGAAAAATTCATTAAAACCACATATTGGTAAAAAGATCATTTCCGAAGCAAAATCGATATTATGAAAGAAAACGACAGAATATTTATCGATTACCTGAATGATATATTGGATTCGATAATCAACATACGAACATTTTTGGAAGATATGGATTTCCCTGCCTTTGAAGCAGACCTGAAAACCCAATATGCGGTAATCCGGGCGTTAGAAATAATTGGAGAAGTCGCCAAGAAAATTCCCAAAGAAATAAAGGAAAATTATCCATATATCCCCTGGCGCGTTTTATGTCCGGAATGCGTGACAAATTAATTCATGATTATTTCGGTGTGGACACCCAGGTTGTCTGCAGCTAAAATTTTTGTTTAATAACTGTGATCAGATTCTATCTTCTTTATCCACCAGCGGAATTTCCACCCAAAAAGTGCTCCCCTCCCCCAACGTGCTTTCCACGCCGTAGCTGCCGCCAAGTAATTCCACAGTGTGCTTAATAATCGAAAGTCCCAAACCGGAACCTTCCGCCGAAATCGTTTTTGCCTGGTCGGTGCGGTAGAATCGTTCAAAAATGCGCCGTTGATCCTCCCGGTCAATCCCGACGCCGGCGGTTGAATTTCGGCAAAAAAATTTAATTTTTTCGAGCGGGCAATTAAGCGGAATTCTTCCCCTATTTCCTCAACCAGCGGGAACGGACCAGGTTTTCCAGGCGCAGGGTCTGGTTTAAAATCTTGCTCAGGAATTTCTCCTGCAACTCCGGTGTTTTCGCCAGTCCGGACTGCAGGGTTTCGGCATACCCGCGAATGGACGTCAGCGGCGTTTTGAATTCGTGGGTTACGTTAGCGACAAAATCGGTGCGGATGGTTTCCAGGCGTTCCAGGTGGGTCACATCCCGCACAACTAACACAAAACAACCGGGCTGCTTCTCCGCCGATTTCAGCGGTAAAATTTCGTACTCAATGTAAGTGTCCCGGAAATATTTACTGCGGGTTTTCACCGTCTGACCACTGCTCAGAAAATTTTCGATATCCTGAATCAGCGGAGGAAAACGCAGCACATCGTAATAGGGTTGATTTTGAATCCGGCTTTCTTCCAATTGTAAAATTCGGAAAAAAGACCGGTTGAAAACAATCGCCAGCCCGCGTGCGTCGAAAGCAGCCACACCCTCTCCAAGCGTGTTGAAAATGTTCAACAACTGGAGTTTTTCCTGTTTCAACTCCTGCAGCAAGGCATTCAATTTTTCCGCCATGATATTCACTTCGCTTGCCAGGCGGTCCAATTCTTCAAAATCCTGCCGGGGCAAACCCTGGCGGTACTCGGTTTTCTTTTGCTCAAGCAGGTGCAGGCGCAATTTTTTAATGTGGTAATTTATCCAGGAAACATAAATCAGCACCCCGACCAGGGCAGTAAAAAACAGGATCAGGTTTAGACGGAGGATCATTCCCAACACCGCGGACATCTTTTGGTTAAATTCGGGACGGAACAGCGCAAACCGCAGGAAGCCTACCACACGTCCGTTCATTTTCAGCGTTTCACAATAATAAATCAATTTTTTGTGGATGGTCGCGCTGATTCGTGTGGCAATACCGCTGCCCGTTCGCAGCGCTAACTGCACCTCTTGGCGCCGCAGGTGGTTTTCCACCCGCGCAAGCCCCTCCACCGGTATTTCCCCACGACGATGATCATGGTATAAATTATGGTTCGTGTCGAGATTTTCTTCATTCGCCTACTTCACAGATTTTGGTTTACCAGTGTTGGAATCACAAGGTGACGAAATGTATTTGGAGCTCAGCCCTGCTTTAATTTCGAATTGCTCTGAAGCACCGGGTATTTTTTGACATTATTAACATTTAACCAACCCTCTTTTTATTTCCCCTGAGGAAACTGATCTTTACCCACACTTACCACCGTCAGGATACTCCCCCTTCCTAAAAATATTAGCTTTCCTTTGTCCACACTTGACACCGTGGGGTGAACACTCTCTCTTCCCTTTTAAATAAGGGAAGACCCTTCCCTGATTCAACATGGAAGGGGGAACTTTTTTTTCATCCCTCCCGGTATAAAGCGTGTCCCCAGCTTACTAATAGAGAAAAGAAACGGCTTGTACCAAAACATCAAGCTTTCTAACCCTTCCTCCACTCAGCACAGCACTTCGCTTTAATCCATTTTCATGCGGTAACCGGTTCCTTTGACGGTTAAGATAAGCGAGGCACAACTTCTCAGTTTATCGCGCAGTCGTTTGATGTGCACATCCACCGTGCGGCTTTGGGTTTACTCCGCCGAAGCAATGCCTGCACCCGTGCCAGGACCTCCCGTACGCTGAACGGTTTGGTCACGTAATCATCCGCGCCAATCTCAAACCCGATTATTTTGTCAATTTCCTGGGTACGGGCGGTTAGCATCAAGATGGGAAGATCCCTGGTGCGCGCATTTTCCCGCAAGTATTTGCAGATTTCTATACCGGTCAGACCGGGTAGATTCAAATCGAGAATCAGTAAATCCGGCGGCTTGCGGGTAATCAGGTCAAATGCTTTGTCGCCGTTTCCCTCCATTTTAGTACGATACCCCTCGTTGTCTAAATTAAACTGCAACAACTCGGCAATGTCGGGATCGTCTTCTACGATGTATATGGTGTGTCTCATTTCGTTCCTGTTAGTTTATCAATCAGCAGCACAGCACTACGGTTTTGTTAAATTTATGCCGGATGCCGGATATGAAAACCTACAAACCGTGCCGGATAATCCTGGCTTCTTTCATGAACACGACATCTTCGCCTAAATTGGTTGCCAAATCCGCTACCCGCTCCAGGATAAAGGCGTGAACCGCATCGTGCAGCATGGTGCGGGCAATCTTACCCATTTGAGGAATATCCTCCAGCGGTTTCAGATAGGGACGTCCCGCTAACTTGATCAGTGTTTTGGCGATGTTCACCGCGTGGTCGCCAATCCGTTCCAGGTCGTTGTTCATTTTCAGCGCGCCGACCAGGAAACGCAAATCAATGGCAACCGGCTGCTGCAGGGCAAGCAGGGACAAAATCTGGTCCTCAATATTTACTTCCTGCATATCGATTTTTTTGTCTGCCTCGATTATTTCCTCGGCGGCTTTTCTATCCTGTTTTTCCAGCGCTTTCAATGCCTTGTAAATGGCATCTTCCACTTCATTCGCCATGAATATCAGGTCTTTTTTTATATTCTCAATTTTCTGGGTCATTTTTTCTTTCATACGCTATCTCTTTCCTTTCGGGTCAGACGGGTAAAGAAAATACCTTCGCTATCAGGGAATATAATCCATTCGATCCTTATATGCACTTTGAATCTGTGCCCATTTACTTTTTATCCGAAGCGTCCGGTGATGTACTCTTCAGTCAGTTTTTCAATCGGATTCGTAAACAAATCCCTGGTGTTATTGAATTCAACCATTTCTCCCAACATCATAAATGCGGTATATTCCGACACCCGGGCTGCCTGCTGCATATTATGGGTCACGATTACAATGGTGTAATTGCTTTTCAGCTCATCAATGGTTTCTTCGATTTTACCGGTGGAGATCGGGTCCAGCGCCGAAGCCGGTTCGTCCATCAGAATGATATCCGGTTTGTTTGCCAAAGCGCGGGCAATACACAACCGCTGCTGTTGCCCGCCGGATAAATCGAGGGCGGATTCACTGAGCCGGTCCTTCACTTCCCGCCACAGGTCTGCCTGGTTGAGCGCCGATTCCACCAGTCTATCCAAATCCGCACGATTGCTGATTCCGTTCACTCTCGGTCCGAATGCCACATTCTCCCAAATGCTCATAGGAAACGGATTGGATTTCTGAAAAACCATTCCCACCTTATTACGCAATTCTTCCAGCCGCATTCCGTTCCGGTAAATATCCGTGCCTTCAATCAGGACTTCTCCTTTATGAAACGATCCGGGAATCAGGTCGTTCATCCGGTTAAAGCAGCGCAGCAGGGTTGATTTACCGCAGCCGGAGGGACCGATAAAAGCAGTTACCTTTTTCTCGGGAATTTGAATATTGACATTTTTGAGCGCTTTCACCTCGGAAGTATAATAAAAATCGAGATTGCGGGTTTCGATGACAAGCAATCCATTCGTTTCCCGTGCTACCACCTGATCCCACGGTATAAAGAGGCTGTGTGAAAACGAGGATAAAATTGTCATTCCCGCGTAGGCGGGAATCCAGAACCTCATGATTTTTATGGATTCCCGACCAAGTCGGGAATGACCGGAAAAATAGATTTTCAAATCTGGAACAGCCAAATTTTCTACCAAAGGCAACCATTCCGAAAAAACCTGAAGTTCTGAACCCGGAACCATTTCCCATTAAAACCTCCTATTTTTTCCTCCTGCCTGTCATCAGAATGCCGAAGTTTTGTATTTTTTGCGCAGCCGGTTCCTGATGTAAATCGCCAGGAGATTAAGAATAACCACAATCAGGATCAACAGCAGCGCGGTGGTGTACACCATCGGTTTAGCAGCTTCCACGTTCGGCGACTGGAACCCGACATCGTAGATGTGAAAACCCAAGTGCATAAATTTTCGATCCAGGTGCAGGAAGGGAAAGCTGAGGTCAACCGGCAGGGAAGGGGCTAATTTTACCACCCCGGTAATCATCAGCGGCGCCACCTCTCCCGCCCCGCGACTGATGGCTAAAATCAGACCGGTCAGGATTCCGGGCATAGCATTGGGCAGCACGATTTTACGAATCATTTGCCAGCGGGTTGCCCCCAGCGCCAGCGCGCCTTCTTTGTTTGCCCGCGGTACTGCCAGAATCCCTTCCTCTGTGGCAACCACTACCACCGGCAGGGTAAGCAGCGCCAGGGTAAGCGACGCCCACAAGATGCCCCCGGTGCCGAAGGTCGGCTCCGGCAGTTTACTGCTGAAAAACAGTTGGTCGATTGTTCCTCCTACTATGTAAATAAAGAAACCCAGTCCAAAAATGCCAAACACAATGGACGGCACCCCGGCGAGGTTGTTCACCGAAAGCCGGATGAGACGAATAACCACACCCTGCTTGGCGTATTCGTTGAGATAAATCGCCGCCAGAACCCCGAACGGCACCACTGCAATGGACATGAGCAGCACCATCATCACTGTGCCAAAAATCGCCGGAAAAACACCGCCCTCAGTGTTCGACTCGCGGGGATTTGCCGAGACAAATTCCCAGACCTTCCCGACGTAGTGCACACTCTTCTGCCACAGGTTCATCCGGTTCGGTTGATAAAATCGTACCACTTCCGAGAGATGAATATCTTTTTCCTGCCCATCAGCGGTTTTCACCCGGAGAAAAATTTTTTGATTTTCGCGCAGCAAATTTTCCAGGCTGGCGGTTAAACCCTGCTGTTCGGCGGAAATTTTCTGCTGTTCCTTTTGAATCTTTTCTTCCAAAGATTGAATGGCGCTTTGAGCGGCGGCTCCCGGGACTTTTTCTT
>MVCZ01000055.1 GCA_002049825.1 Candidatus Zhuqueibacterota bacterium 4484_188 | reverse complement strand
GAACAAGCGGTGCGGGGAACGGTGGCACTTCCCCACGGGCTGGGTAAAGAAGTGCGAATCCTGGTAATAGCCAAAGGCGAGAAAGCGGAAGAAGCACGCAATGCCGGTGCAGATTACGTGGGCTACGAAGAGTATCTGGAAAAAATTCAGAAAGAGGGTTGGGTCGATTTTGATGTTCTGGTTGCCACGCCGAATTCTATGAAAGATTTGGGGCGCCTGGGACGGATTCTTGGTCCGCGCGGCTTAATGCCGAATCCTAAAAGCGGTACCGTTACTATGAATATCGAAAGCACCGTGAAAGAAATTAAAGCCGGTAAAATTGACTTTCGGGTTGATAAAACCGGAATTATTCACACCAGTATCGGTAAAGCCTCTTTCGAGCCCAATAAATTAATCGAAAACATTAAAACACTGGTGATGACGGTAAACAAATTGAAACCGGTTACTGCAAAAGGTACTTATTTTCGCAGCATCTACCTTTCGAATACCATGGGACCGGGAATCAAGCTCAATACCAGTGTTCAGGAATTTCAGGATTAACTGTTAAACTTCGAGGAATAGCTGTATGCCTACTCCACAGAAAGAACAAATTGTTCAGGAAATGACCGACAAGTTCGGCAAAGCAACCGGGGTTTACCTGGTGGATTTTACCGGGCTGGACGTCAACTCGGCGACCGAACTTCGCAGAAAGTTTCGTGAAGCGAATGTCGAATACCGGGTGGTGAAAAATACACTTGCCAAACGGTCTTTACATAATGCCGGAATCGATGGATTGGATGAATTCCTAAAGGGGGTGAATGCCTATGCCATTAGCTATGACGACCCGACCATTCCGGTAAAGGTTTTGGACAAGCAAAAAGAAGTAAAAGATAAATTGAAATTAAAAGCAGCCATTTTTGAAGGCAAAATTCTCGGTTCCGACGAGGTGCAACGTATCGCCAAATTGCCCTCGCGCGATGAACTGCTTTCCCAGTTGGTGGGTATGCTGAAATCGCCGATGACCAAGTTAGCCGGAACGCTGAATGCGCTTCCCACAAAATTGGCTCAGGTATTGAAAGCATTAGAAGAAAATAAAAAATAAATGTTAATCTATAACTGCATTATTACTTGGAGGTAACTATAAAATGGCAGAAATTACTCGTGCTGATGTCCTCACGTATTTAGAAAAAGCAACCATGCTTGAGGTGTCTGAATTGGTAAAAGACATCGAGGAAAAATTTGGTGTGACTGCTGCTGCGCCGGTAGCAATGCCGGTTGCCGGTGCTGCCGTTGCCGGTGGTGGCGAAGCGGCTGCAGAAGAAAAAACCGAATTTGACGTTGTCTTAAAAGAAATTGGCTCACAGAAGATTCAGGTTATTAAGGTGGCGCGTGCCATTACCGGTCTCGGTCTGAAAGAAGCCAAAGAACTCGTCGAATCGGCTCCGACCAATGTGAAGGAAGGTGTTTCCAAAGCCGAAGCAGAAGACTTCAAAAAGCAATTGGAAGATGTCGGCGCTACTGTCGAAATTAAATAATATTTGTATGAATCATTCTTGAATTTAGAAAGAGGTGTTATCTTTGAAAGATAAGAACCGGATTCAAAGAGAATCATTTTCTAAAATTCCTTCCATCGTTGAATATCCCGATTTGCTGGATATTCAACGAATATCTTTTGAGGAATTTTTACAAGAAAATGTTATGCCTGATCAGCGTGCCGAACAGGGCTTGCAGGCAGTTTTTCTCTCTACTTTCCCGATTGTGGATACGCGGGAAAATTTTGTACTGGATTATGTGGAATACTATTTGGACAAGCCAAAATACTCTGTCCAGGAGTGCCGGGAACGGGGGCTGACCTATGCGGTGCCGTTTAAAGCAAAGCTGCGACTTTCCATTAAAGATACTACCGGCGAAACGGAAAATTACACTGAAACGATTGAACAGGATGTTTACCTGGGAAATCTTCCCAAAATGACCAAGCGCGGCACCTTTATTATCAATGGTGCCGAACGGGTTATTGTGAACCAATTACACCGTGCACCGGGTGTTTTCTTCGATGAAAGCATTCACCCCAACGGCACTAAGATTTTTTCCGCCAGGGTGATTCCGTTCCGGGGTAGTTGGGTCGAATTTATGACCGATGTGAATGATTGTTTGCATGTTTATATTGACCGGAAAAAGAAATTTTTTGTCACCACTTTTTTACGGGCGCTTGGTTTCGCTTCCGATAAAGAAATTCTCGAGTTGTTCGATTTGATTGACGAGATCGATTTGAAAAAAGCGACTACCGAGGAGCTGGTAGGTCGCCGAACGTTGGAAGACGTGGTAAACGAATCGACCGGGGAAGTGCTGTTAGAACAAGGTGTGGAGATGGATGAAGAATCGGTCGAGGCACTCAAAGCCAGCGGTTTGAAAAAAATCCGCCTGGTTCAACCGAACGATCCTACTATGCCCAATATTATCCTGAACACACTGGCGAAAGACGACGCCAAGGACGAAGAGAGCGCTTTGCGCAAAATTTACAGCCTGTTGCGTTCGGGCGAACCGCCTGATCTGGAAACGGCGCGCGGATTGCTGGACAAAATGTTCTTTAACTCCAAACGCTACGAACTGGGCAAAGTCGGGCGCTATCGGTTGAACAAAAAGTTAGGTCTCGAGGTCGATGTCGAAAATACCGTTCTCACCCGCGAAGATTTCGTGGAAATTATCAAGTACCTGATCAACCTGCGTGACGGCAAACGCTCTACCGACGATATTGATCATCTTGGCAATCGCCGCATTCGTACCGTGGGCGAACAGCTTTCTGCCCAGATGAACCTCGGATTTACCCGTATGGCGCGGACAATTAAAGAGCGCATGAACCTGGGCGACTCTGAAACGCTAACGCCACAGGATTTAATCAACGCCAGGGCGATTACTTCGGTAATCAATACTTTCTTTGGGACTTCGCAGTTGTCCCAGTTTATGGACCAGACAAATCCTTTGGCTGAGCTAACTCACAAGCGGCGTATGAGTGCGCTGGGTCCGGGCGGTTTAACCCGCGAGCGCGCCGGTTTTGAGGTGCGGGATATTCACTATACGCATTATGGCAGACTCTGTCCTATCGAAACACCGGAAGGTCCGAATATCGGGCTGATTTCCTCTTTATGTGTGCTGGCACGGGTAAACGAATTTGGGTTTATTGAAACGCCGTACCGAAAGGTGGAAAATGGTAAACTGACCAATAAGATTGAATACCTTTCGGCAGATGACGAGGAGCGGGCGGTAATTGCACAGTTCAATGCACCTATCGATCAGGAGACTAACAAATTTAAGCGTGACCTGATTAAGGTACGTCAGCGCAGTGATTTTTTGCTTGCCAATCCGGAAAGTATTCAATACATCGATGTTGCGTCCAATCAGATTGTTTCTGCTGCGGCGTCGCTCATCCCGTTCCTGGAACATGACGATGCCAACCGTGCGTTGATGGGGTCGAATATGCAGCGCCAGGCGGTTCCGATCATTCAACCGGAAGCACCGATTGTCGGAACGGGTATGGAGCGCAAGGTTGCCGTCGATTCAGGCGCTACCATTATTTCGGATGTTGATGGCGTGGTAGAGAAAGTTGACAGTAATAAAATTGTCATCAAGGTAACCCCGGGTTCGGTAGGCGACATACGGCAAATCTTGACCGGAGAAGCACAGCGGGTGGAATATGACTTGCTGAAATTTACCCGGACAAATCAAAATACCTGCATCAATCAGCGTCCGTTGGTACAAGCCGGGCAGCGCGTGAAAAAAGGCGATGTACTGGCAGACGGGCACGCAACCGATCGGGGCGATTTGGCGCTGGGACGGAATATCCTGGTTGCGTTTATGCCCTGGAACGGGTATAATTACGAGGATGCAATTGTTATTTCGGAACGCATTGCCCGCGATGACGTGTTTACATCTATCCACATAGAGGAGTTCGAAACCCAGGTGCGCGATACCAAACGCGGCGAGGAAGAACTCACCCGGGAAATTCCCAATGTTAGCGAAGATGCCACAAAAAACCTGGATGAAATGGGGATTGTACGTGTTGGAGCGGAAGTCCATGCCGGAGATATTTTGGTTGGGAAGGTTACGCCCAAAGGTGAGACTGAACCTACACCGGAAGAAAAACTGCTAAAAGCAATTTTCGGTAGCAAAGCCGGCGATGTGAAAGACGCCAGCCTGAAACTGCCCTCGGGAATGGAAGGAACGGTTATCGATGCCAAACTGTTCTCGCGCAAGAAGAAAGACGCCAAAACGAAGAAACAGGATAAGAAAAAAATAGAGATTCTTGAGCGGGAAAGCGAAGAGAAAGCGTTCCGGATCCGGAAGCAACTTATTGACTATATGGTTAAAAAATTCGGAAACACGCCCACGTTAGGAATCAAAACAAAAGCCGGAAAAACACTGGTAAAGCCGAAACAAAAAATTACCGCCGCGGTTTTCGAAAAAATTGAACTTGATTTGATTGATTATCTTGAACCCTGGTTTGAAAACAGCAAGCTCAACGAACGGGTACGGACGATTTTTTCCGAATACAAAAACCTGATGAAGGAACTGGAAAACGACCTTCGTACCGAAAAGTATAAAATCATGATTGGTGACGAATTGCCTCCTGGCATTGTTCAATTGGCAAAAATTTACGTTGCTCAAAAGAGAAAACTCAAGGTGGGCGACAAAATGGCTGGTCGTCATGGAAACAAGGGCGTGGTGGCAAAGATTGTCCCGATGGAAGATATGCCTTTCTTGCCGGACGGCACGCCGGTCGACATTGTGCTGAATCCACTCGGCGTTCCTTCGCGTATGAATTTAGGACAAATTTTTGAAACGACCCTGGGCTGGGCTGGCAAATTGCTGGGTAAGAATTATGCCACACCGGTATTCGATGGCGCCGTGTTTGAAGAAGTGCTTGCCGAACTGGAAAAAGCAAATCTTCCTTCCAACGGTAAGCTTCAGTTGTTCGACGGACAAACGGGTGAGCCTTTTGACCAGGAAGTGACGGTCGGATATATATACATGATGAAATTATCTCACATGGTTGACGACAAAATTCATGCTCGTTCCATTGGTCCCTATTCGTTAATTACTCAGCAACCGCTGGGCGGTAAAGCGCAATTTGGCGGTCAGCGCTTTGGCGAAATGGAGGTCTGGGCTTTAGAAGCCTATGGCGCCGCCCACACTTTACAGAGACCGGAATCGTTTAATGTTCTGGTGAAAGAATTGCAGGGTCTGGGCTTAGATATCAAAGTAGATTAAGCATTGAAGAGGCGCTCTGCAGGGGTGCCTTTTTAATCAAATATAGGGGTATCCAGTTATCAAATATAGGGGTATCCAGTTTATGGATAGAACAAAGTATAAAGAAAGATTAGGTGGCGGTTCTTCCTCTTTAAAGGGGCAGATATCGCAAATATCCATTGGATTAGCTTCATCGAATGCGATTCTGGAGAAAAGCTACGGTGAGGTAACAAAACCTGAAACGATCAATTACCGTTCCTTTAAGCCGGAGAAGGACGGGCTTTTTTGTGAGAAGATTTTTGGTCCGGTGAAGGACTGGGAGTGTCATTGCGGCAAGTACAAACGAATTCGATATAAAGGAATTATTTGCGACCGCTGCGGCGTGGAAGTTACCACCAAAGCGGTACGTCGGGAAAGAATGGGACACATCAGCCTGGCAGTACCCATTGTGCACATCTGGTATTTCCGTTCTACGCCAACCAAGGTGGGCTATCTACTCAACATTTCTCCCAAGAATCTGGAAAAGATTATTTACTACGAGGCGTATGCGGTTATTCAGCCTGGAAAAACCAGTTTTAAAATCGGGGATGTACTGACCGAAGAAGAGTATTTGAATACTATTGAAGGTCTCTCGCCCGAGGAGCGAAATTTGCCGGACGACAATCCGGATAAATTCATTGCCGGCATGGGCGGCGAAGCGATTCGCGAAATGTCGCGGCGCATTGATGTGGATGAGTTGGCTGAACAGTTACGCACCATTCTTAAAACCGAGAAATCGAAACAGAAAAAACACGAAGCACTGAAACGGCTGAAAGTGGTCGAGGCATTCCGCACCAGGGAAAACGGCGAATTGAAGAATCGTCCCGAGTGGATGGTGATGGATGTGATTCCGGTAATTCCGCCGGAATTGCGACCGCTGGTTCCGCTGGAAGGCGGGCGGTTTGCCACCAGCGATTTGAACGACCTTTACCGCCGGGTGATCATTCGCAACAACCGTTTGAAAAAACTAATTGACATTAAAGCACCGGAAGTGATTCTTCGGAATGAAAAAAGAATGCTTCAGGAAGCCATCGATGCATTGTTCGATAATACCAAACGTACCACAGCCGTGCGCAGCGACGGCAATCGACCGCTGAAGTCATTGTCCGATATGCTGCGCGGAAAACAGGGGAGATTTCGGCTGAACTTGCTGGGTAAGCGGGTGGACTACTCGGGTCGTTCGGTGATTGTAGTTGGTCCGAAGCTGAAACTGTATGAATGCGGTTTGCCGAAAGACATGGCGGTCGAATTATTTAAACCCTTTATCATCCGCAAGTTGCAGGACCGCCGTGTGGTGAAAACGGTTAAAAGCGCCAAACGTATTGTTGATAAGCGGGACGCGGTTATTTTCGATGTGCTGGAAGAAATTGTCGGCGAACACCCGGTATTGCTCAACCGTGCACCTACATTGCACCGTCTGGGCATCCAGGCGTTCCAACCGGTGCTCATCGAAGGAAAAGCAATCGAGGTGCATCCATTGGTGTGCCCTGCCTTCAACGCTGATTTCGACGGCGACCAGATGGCGGTTCATGTTCCGCTTTCTTACGAAGCCCAGATGGAAGCACGTCTGTTAATGCTGGCGTCTCACAATATTCTTTCTCCGGCGAATGGCAGACCGCTGGCAATTCCTTCACAGGATATGGTACTGGGATGCTACTATATCACGAAAGATAAGAAAGGTGCGCC
>MVCZ01000211.1 GCA_002049825.1 Candidatus Zhuqueibacterota bacterium 4484_188 | reverse complement strand
ACGACAGTATTGAAGAAGCAGTGACTGCCTACCTGGAAGGAAAGATTAAAAATTTGTATGAAGAACGCACCGATTAAAACGAGCGGCTCCCGGCAGTTGGCCGATTGCTGCCGGGAGCTTTGTAAATATTTTTTTGAATGTATTATTGCAATATTGTGCAATAGCAAAGTATAACAATATGAAAGGAGGTGAGCAATATGTTCGGAATGCATCGTGGAATGGGCCGCTGTTACGGTTTTGGCGCTGCCTACGGCATGGGTCCGGGTTTTGGCCGAGGATTCTGGTTTGACCAGCCGGCATCCCTGCAGGATGAAGCGGAATGGCTGAAGCGCTATCGCGACCGTCTGCAACTGCACCGGAGAGAAATGGAAGCGGAGCTGAAGGCAGTGGAAGCGCGGATTGCCAAACTGGAGAAGTAGTTCGGTTGCTGAAAGAAGGCTGAAAACGCTTCACTGTTGCTGGCACATCCCGGTGTTCTGGCATCGGGATGTGCCTTTAAATTTTATGAAGAAACAATGGGTGCTTTTAAGAGAGACCAAAGAAATAACATGCATATTTAAAATGCGATATTAAATATGCTTGTAATATGAGCATTTATTTCTTAAAATATAAGTAAAAAAGGCTGAACATGAGCAACCAAATTTATTACCATCGTCGGTTGGAACCCAGGTTAAACCAGGCGTTAAAACAATTTCCGGCAGTGGTTGTAACCGGTGGGCGTCAAAGCGGAAAATCTACTATGCTCCAAAAAGCATTTCCTGATTATACTTATCTGAATCTGGATGATCCGCAAATCAGACTGATAGCGATGCAGGATCCCCGGTTGTTTTTAACGGCTTACTCCAAACCGATGATTATTGATGAAATTCAGTATGTTCCGGAGTTGTTAAATTACATCAAAATGGAGATTGATAAAAATCGCCACAATTATGGGCAATACCTGTTAACCGGATCGCAGATGTTTAATTTAATGTCCGGTGTCTCCGAGTCATTAGCCGGACGAGTTGCTGTTTTCCATCTTTATCCGTTCAGTGTTGAGGAAATTTTAGATCATGACCGGGTAAATTTCTACGACGAGGCTGTTTTGTTCAAGCATTTTTTGCAGGGATTTTATCCGGAACACTATGTGAACAAAAACCTGAACAGTGAATTATGGTTCGCATCTTATGTATCAACCTACATTGAACGGGATATTCGGAATATTAGAAAGGTTTCGGATTTAGGACAGTTTCAGATTTTTATTCAAGTACTTGCCACCCGTGCCGGAATTCTCTGTTATTTTTTGGGAATTGATTCTCCGGAACGGTTACTCAAATCTCCGGAAAAAGGCCGAATCTATGAGAATTTTTTAATCATGGAATTTCTAAAGGCGTATCTTAACCGGTTTAACAAAGCACCCTTTTCCTTTTATAGAACGGCGAACGGTGTAGAAGTTGACCTCATTATCGAATTTGCCGGAAAATGCACAGGAATAGAAATGAAGTTCTCAAAAACACCGAGCATAAAAATGGCACAAAATCTAAAGAGGTTAAATAAAGAGCAGAAATTAAATAAAGCTGTCGTCCTTAATTTGCACCAGGAGAAATTACCTTTGGGGGAAGGAGTAAATGCGTTGCACTGGCTGGATGGGCTGAAAAGTACGATTGCATAATCTTTTCCTGAAAGGAACACCAAATCAGCCACTAACAACACCGCATGGAACCGGATGGTATAAACACTACCAAGACTGTCTGCAACTGCGTCAACAGGAAGCGGAAGCTGTGGAAGTGAGACTGTTTCTGTTCATGCTAATAAGCCCGCAGTAAATATTGGTTCATGCCAGTTACTGAAAAAACAGCCGGCAGGAATATGAAATATCGGAAACAAATAGTTGTTCGGTTTTACGAAATACATGTAAATTTAAAATGCAATATTAAAATTACATAAAAAAATAATTTTTGGGGTCATCTGATGGCTATGCTTCGCGTGGTTACTCTAAAATTTTATTTTTAGTCTTGACAATTTTACTTTTTTGCTTATATTATATGCAAATAAGCGCATATAAGCATATAGGAGATTACATGGATTTTGCACAGGTTTTTAAAGCATTAGGTGATGAAACCCGGTTACGGATTTTAAACCTTTTTCTGCAAAGCGGGGAAAGAATTTGTGTCTGTGAAATAGTCGATGCCCTGCTGCTGCCTCAGTACAAAATTTCAAAAAGTCTTACCATGATGAAACATGCGGGACTGATGGTATCCAGCCAGAAGGGAACATGGGTAAGTTATCAGCCAAACCCGGAAGCAACTCCATGTATGAAAGATCTATTCAGAATCATACAAAATCATTTCAAGGGTCGTTACCCGGAGGATTTACAACGCTTGAGGGATCGGCTGGCGCTGCGGGAAAATGGGGTGTGTGTCATCGGCTTTGCCAGTAAGGGCAAAAAATGTAATTCGTAAAAGATGGCGAATCTTATTGAGAATGAGGTATTCGGTAAATTTGATAAGCGTGCTGACGGAGCCTTAAAAAAAGAATGTATGAGAAAATTCAAAACAGGTAAGGAAAACCGGGTTGGGGGCAGCAGAGTTCCGGAGATTCGCTCGAACTTTCACTAACTCAAGCTATTCAAGAAGCACTTAAACAAAATGACCAATTACAGTCAGCACGTGCCAGGCTGCAGGGTGCAGAGGCGGGCTTGAACGAAGCAGCCAGGCTGCAGGGTGCAGAGGCGGGCTTGAACGAAGCATCCGGTGCATTGTTACCAAAAATTAATGCGAATTTAACATACAGCTATCTGGATATTGTTCCGGGATTCAAGAAAATCAAATTGGGGAATATCCAAAATGATTTTATCCCGACAGTGTCGGTAAAACAACCGCTTTTTACCGGCGGTAAATTAAAAAACGGTAAAAAGGCTGCCCAAGCTGCCGTGGAATCTCAGCGGCTTAGCTTTGAGAATGATGAGCTGAGTCTGAAGCTCACTATTTCGCTGGCGTATTTTCAACTTCTCTCACTGGACAACCAAATTCAAATATTGCAGGAAAACCGGCGGCAACTGCAGGTTCAGCAGCAATATGCCCGTCTGCTGGTGGAAGCCGGACGCATGTCGCAATTGGAATTAAACCGATTACAAGTGGAACTGGCTGATTTAGATGGGCGATTGCTGAAACTACACAATGATTACCAGTTAATTTCCCACAATCTGGCAGTTGCTATGGGGAAGCCCGAACAGGTGACTTTTGTCCCAACTGATTCTTTACTGGTTGAACCGCTGCCTGCCGACACCAGCCGGTTGTTTGAGACCGCGTTGGAAAAGAATCCGAACTGGAAAAAATATGACTGGGAAATGCGCCGGGCAGAGGCAAAGTGAAAGAAACGGAAACCCTGATTGGCATTCAGCAACAAGCGGTGGATCAGGCACGGCAAAGTTACCGGTTGGCGTTGATCGAATACCACGCCGGACGCCGCTCTAACACCGATTTGCTGGACATTCAAAAAGCTTTGTTAAACAGCAGATTGCAGTTAAACGAAGCGATTGTGAATTACAACCGCTCCCGGGTGCAGATGTTGTATACGTTGGGGCTATTGTAACTGAGATAGTCCGGGTTCGAACTTTTTTTGCCGTGTAAAAACAAATGACCGGAGAGAAGCGAAGTACCCTAAAAAAGGAAAATTCATAATGAATACCACAGCGATTGTCATTAATCTTTTCGCCTTTACAGGATTGGTTATTTCCCTTGGAAAAGACCGGGGGAAAACAGTAGCCGCGTTGAAAGTGGCGTGGCAGGTTTTTCTGAGAATACTGCCCTTGATTTTGCTTATTGTTGTGCTCATCGGAATAATGATGGGTTTCATTCCCCGAAAACTCATTTCGCAACTTCTGGGCGAGCAGAGTAAATTTGGCGGCATTATGCTGGCGGCGTTGTTCGGATCTGTTCTACATATTCCGTCACTCATTGCCTTTCCATTGGCGGTATCTTTTTTGAATAATGGCGCTGCAATAACTGCCGTAGCAACTTTTATTACCACACTAACCATGATTGGCGTGGTGACCTTTCCATTAGAAATGAAAGAGTTGGGGCGGGATTTCGCCTTGCTCCGCAATGGCTTGAGTTTCGTGGTTGCTGTTCTTATTGGGCTTCTGATGGGATTGGTATTATGAAAGAGAAAATGGTGAAACAGATACAACCAACGAAGTCAGGGGATTGGTTAATTTTAACCGGGAGTCTTATTACCGGCGGCTTTTTGTTGTTGATCTTTCCCGGTCACGAGCATAAAACACTTTTAGCGGCAAAAACGATTTTAGTTGAGCTAACCTGGATTCTTCCCGGGATCCTGATTTTTATAGGGTTGTTTACCGTTTGGGTTTCCAAAGAACTGGTTGTTAAAAATTTGGGAAAGACTTCAGGTATAAAGGGCATACTGATGGCATTGGTTTTTGGCGCCCTGCCTACCGGACCTTTGTACGTGGCGTTTCCCCTTGCCGCAGCACTGCGGAAAAAAGGGGCCAGTGTCTCAAATGTAGTAATATTTTTATCTGCCTGGGCCTGTATAAAAATCCCGCAGGAGATGGTAGAATTACAATTTATGGGTTTATCTTTTATGACGGCACGGCTTGTTCTGACCATCCTATTTATCATCATAACCGGGTGGATGGTTGAACGAGTTATCCCGGAATTCCCAAATGCGATATGGAAACCTTTGTGATATTTATTGTGGTGGAAGGTTCGGCAAAAATCAAAGTCAATCAAAAAGAAATGTTTTTAATTGCGAATGAATGTTTGATTATTTCTTGTAATTCAAAGGAAAGTACACCTGCCAAAATTAACAAATCCGGGTCGGCAAAGTTAGTAAAGGCGCAGCCGGTAGAGGTGCGAACTCTGGTGGACAGGCTGGAACTGCCCGGAACCATTCGGGCGGAAAATGTTGCCAACATTCTTTCCACGGCAGAGGGCAAAATCGCCAAACTGCTGGTGCGCGAAGGCGACGCCGTCAGAAAAGATCAGGTGGTCGTGTTAATAAGTCCCCTGATCCGGGAAGATATTATAAATTCCGCCCGGTTGATGGTGGAAGCCAGGCAGGAGGCGCTGTCGAAAAATCCTTTCCAAACGCTGGATTGACATCGGCGATATGATGCCGGCAAAACAAAAATTGTTTGAGATACAGAGCAGCCACCGTCTGCGGGTGGATGTTTCGGTTTCAGAACTGGATATCCGCAAGCTACACCTGAAGCAAGATGTTCGGATTTTAGCGGATGCCTTTCCTGATAAAGTCTTTGCCGGGAGAATTACCCGGATTCATCCACAAATCGATACCAAAACCCGCAACGG
>MVCZ01000054.1 GCA_002049825.1 Candidatus Zhuqueibacterota bacterium 4484_188 | reverse complement strand
TATGGCATAAGGGCTTTCCAATACATTTTCCGGATGGACACTGATTAATTTTGGTAGTAATCAACCTGATTATTCGTGAAAGAGTGCCTTAAAAATTTAATTTCAACTTGACAGACCTTGTGAAAGCCGTTATATTTGCGGGCTATAAAATCATTGGAGGATAGATGTTGCGAACTGATTATTTAAAACCTGATGAAGTAAATGCTCAACGAAAATGGCTGTTGCTTGATGCCGAAGGTCAAGTGTTAGGACGATTGGCGACAAGAATTGCCACCATTTTACGTGGTAAACATAAAGCTGCTTTTGCCCCCCATCAAGACGTGGGCGATTTTGTTGTTGTTATCAACGCCAAAAACGTAAAGCTTACCGGAAACAAGGTTGACCAAAAATATTATTTCCATCACTCGGGTTATCCCGGTGGCGATAAGTATATACCCTATCGTCGGATGATGGAGAGGCATCCAGAGCGAGTGATTGAACACGCGGTGCGTTTAATGCTTCCGAAGAATGCACTTGGAAGGCAGATGCTGAAAAAACTGAAAGTATATGCCGGTGCGGAACATCCGCATCAGGCACAAAATCCGCAAGAAATTACGTTATAAATCAGAAGGAAATTTAGATGGAATATTATGCTGCAACCGGCAGGCGCAAAACTTCTACTGCCCGCGTTCGTTTGTATCCCGGTAAGGGAGAAATTATTGTAAATGGGAAACCGTTGTTGGAATATTTTAAGCGCGAAGTGCTGAAGATGATTATCGAGCAACCGTTTGGTGTTACGGACACACTGGGTAAATTCGATGTAGCGGCAAACATTTCCGGGGGTGGTCTTTCCGGTCAGGCTGAGGCACTGAGGCATGGAATTGCCCGGGCACTTCTCAAATATAACGAAGAGTATAAACCGGAATTACGCGCCGGTGGTTTCCTGACCCGTGACCCGCGGGAGGTTGAACGAAAAAAATACGGTCAGCCAAAAGCCCGGAAGCATTTTCAATTTTCGAAACGGTAAAAAATGGCAATACGTGCCCTTCCTGAATTTCCGGAAGGGTTCTTTGTTAATAATAAATACACACACCACCTATAACGCCAACGGGTGTCCGGCATTGCCGGATTATTGGTGAAAGTAGGGTGGTGGAGGAATAACCCAAACACAGGAGTTCATTTCATGAAAGTTTCACTGGAAGATCTGTTAAAAGCGGGTGTCCATTTCGGGCATCTGACCCGCCGCTGGAACCCCAAAATGAAGCCGTACATCTTTATGGAGCGAAACGGCATTCATATTATTGATTTACAAAAATCATTGAAACTTTTGGAAAAAGCAGTCCAAAAGATTAAAGAAATCGCCGCTACCGGTGACCCGATTCTTTTTGTGGGAACCAAAAACCAGGCAAAAGAAGCAGTCAAAACCGAAGCCATGCGCTGCGAAATGCCCTATATTGTCGAGCGGTGGCTGGGCGGCACAATGACCAATTTTTCTACTATTAAAAAAAGCATCCGTCATCTTGAAAACCTGGAAAAAATGACCCTTGACGGAACCATTGATAAGTATACCAAGAAAGAACGCTTGCACATCGATCGTGAAATTGCCAAGATGAAAAAGTTTTTTGCCGGTATTCAGGAAATGAGGAAAATTCCCGGCGCTCTTTTTATCGTGGACATTAAAAAAGAGGAAATTGCGGTAAAAGAAGCCCGAAAACTCCGGGTGCCGGTTTTTGCAATTGTGGACACCAACTGCGACCCGGATTTGATTGATTACCCGATTCCGGGAAATGATGATTCCACAAAATCGATTGCCCTGATAAGCCGAATTATTGCCGATGCGGTCATTGAGGGTCGGGAGAGCGTAAAAGCGAAGGCTGCGGAAGAAGAGGAAATCGCAGTAAAAAAAGAAAAAGTCAAAGTTGAAGAATGATTCGAGAACAGGAGAACTGAATGGAGATTACTGCCAAAACAGTAAAGGAACTGCGCGATAAAACCGGCGCAGGAATGATGGATTGCAAAAATGCGTTGAAAGAAGCCAATGGCGACATGGAACTGGCGGTGGAAATTTTGAGGAAAAAAGGAATTGCCAAGGCAGAGAAAAAAGCGAGCCGCGAAGTTAAGGATGGTTTGGTTCATGCATATATTCATCCCGGTGGAAAACTGGGCGTTTTAGTGGAAGTAAATTGCGAAACCGATTTTGTAGCTAATACGGACGATTTCAAGGAATTTGTTCATAATCTCGCCATGCACATTGCTGCGGCAAATCCGGCAGCTTTAGACCGCGACCAGGTGCCGCAAGAATTAGTAGAACGCGAGATGCGTATTTACCGGGAACAAGCCGAGGAAAGCGGAAAGCCGGCAAACATTGTTGAAAAAATTGTCCAGGGAAAAATAGAAAAATTCTACTCCGAAAATGTTCTCCTGGAACAGGCATATATCCGCGATCCGGAGAAAACAATTAAGGATTATCTTACCGAAATCATCGCTAAGATTGGTGAAAATATAACTATTCGGCGGTTCGAGCGATTTAAAATCGGAGAATAATTTGCAGGAAAAACCGGTTTTTAAACGAATACTTTTAAAATTAAGTGGTGAATCTTTAGCCGGTCCGGTTGGCTACGGGATCGATTCAGCCGTGCTAAAGCAGTATGCTGCCGAAATTAAGAGTGTCGCAGAGCTTGGCGTTCAAATTGGTGTCGTTGTTGGCGGTGGAAATATCTTCCGGGGAATTTCCAAAGCCGCAAAAGAAGTGGACCGGGTTTCTGCCGATTACATGGGCATGCTTGCCACGGTGATTAATGGAATGGCGTTACAGAGCGCCCTGGAAAACATGAACGTATTTACCCGGGTGCAAACTGCCATTCCCATGGAACAAGTTGCCGAGCCTTTCATCCGGCGGCGGGCTATTCGCCATCTGGAAAAGGGGCGAATTGTTATTTTTGCCGCGGGAACCGGCAACCCATATTTTACCACCGATAGCGCTGCGGTGCTCCGGGCAATCGAGATGGAAGCAGAAGTGATTCTGAAAGGAACGCGTGTGGACGGCGTTTACTCGGACGACCCGGAGAAAAACCCCAACGCACAATTTTTCCCGGAATTAAAATACATGGAAGTGGTAAAGCAGGGCTTGCGGGTAATGGATCCCACTGCAATTACCTTATCGATGGATAATCGTTTGCCGATCATTGTTTTCAATATGAGTAAAGCCGGAAACTTAAAAAAAGTGATTCTTGGTGAACCGATTGGAACAAAAGTAAGGGGGTAACAATGCCAACAAATGAGATTTACCGTGACTCCGAAACCCGCATGAAGAAATCGATTGAACATTTACAAAACGAATTGACCCGTGTGCGAACCGGGCGGGCAACACCAGCGCTTTTGGATATGGTGAAAATTGATTATTACGGAACACTTACACCTTTGAACCAGGTTGCCACAATTACCGCGCCGGAACCGCGCCTGTTGGTGGTTCAGCCCTGGGAAAAACGTCTTATCGGGGAAATTGAGAAAGCCATATTGCAGGCAGACCTGGGACTCAATCCTTCTAATGATGGAAATGTGGTTCGCGTTCCCATACCGGAACTCAGTGAAGAACGGCGGCAGGATCTGCTGAAGCTGGTGAAGAAATTTGCCGAAGAAGCGCGCATCGCCGTGCGGAATATCCGCCGCGATGCCAATGAGCATATAAAAAAGCTGGAAAAAAATCACGAAATTTCCGAAGACCAGAGTCACACTGCTCAGGATAAAATTCAGAAATTGACCGATACGCATATTAAGGATATTGACGCATTGTACGAGAAAAAGGAGAAAGAAATATTAGAAGATTAATCGTCTTATTTTCCATTGAACCATAATGAAGCGGGTAGCTAACAACTGTCCGCTTTTTTTATTTTGTCCATTTCCGACATGAATAAACCGAAATTGGCAGGGTGACATTTTCAATCTGTGTTGGCGAAATCGGAGAAAATAAACTATTTTACACCGAACGATAAGTGGAGCGGCGGAAATCAGCCAAATTATGAATGAGGAGAAAATACTAATTATTGCCGGAGAAGCATCCGGCGACCGCCATGCCGCCGATTTAGTGCAAAAGCTGAAGGATATTTTGCCAGGTGCAAAGTTTTACGGAATCGGTGGAGATGCAATGGCTGCCCGGGGTGTGGAACTGTTCTACCATATTCAACAAATGGCTTTTCTGGGATTTGTAGAAGTGCTGCGCCATTTGCCGTTTATTAAAAAAGTATTCCGTTTTCTTGAGCAATGGATGAAATCGAATCAGCCGCGGGCGGTGATATTGGTGGATTATCCGGGGTTTAATTTGCGGCTGGCAAAAATAGCAAAGAAGCTGGGAATCCCGGTGGTTTATTACATTTGTCCGCAATTATGGGCGTGGGGCGAAAAACGCGTAGAAAAAATTCGTCGTTTTGTCGATTTACCGCTGGTCATATTTCAATTTGAAGCTGATTTTTATGCCCGGCACGGCATCCGGGCAGTATTTGTCGGGCACCCGCTACTTGATGAAATTCAACTCAACTTAAGTGAAGAAGCGTTCCGCAAGCGCTACGATTTAAATTCGCAAAATCCTGTAATTGCGCTACTGCCCGGGTCTCGACC
Organism: Candidatus Zhuqueibacterota bacterium 4484_188; assembly: GCA_002049825.1. Classification (GTDB taxonomy): domain Bacteria; phylum Calditrichota; class Calditrichia; order RBG-13-44-9; family RBG-13-44-9; genus 4484-188. The sequence goes on along the minus strand of MVCZ01000054.1, from coordinate 943 downwards.
TAATGAAATTAATACACTGCTACCAGAGTTGGCAGAAGTGGTGAAGCGAGTTTCCAAACGTTTCAAAACAGAGTGGGTGTTGGGTAAAGCGCCGGCAATTTCTTCTGACTTTTACCGGGAAATGCTCAAGTCATTTCCGGTAAGGATTAAAATAGTTGAAAATGATGTGCATCATCTCATGCGATATGCCAGGGTCGCTATTGTTGCCAGCGGTACCGCCACCCTGGAAACCGGGTTCCTCGGGACGCCAATGATTGTGCTGTACCGGGTATCGCCGCTTACTTATTTAATTGGCAAAAAATTGGTTAAAATAAAAAACATTGCCCTGGTAAATATTGTGGCGGGGAAAACAATTGTCCCGGAATTGATACAGCATGAAGTGAAGGCTGATATTATCACCAGGGAATTAGAGCGATATTTTACCGATGAAAAGTATTATAAGGCGACTAAACAAAAGCTGAGCAGAATCCGCAACATCCTGGGAGAACCGGGGGCTGCTGAACGTGCCGCGCAAGAGATTGCGACTTTAATCGAATAATACCGGTTCACCGGAGATGTTTTCGTTTTACTCTCCGTTACTGAGAAATCACCGCGTTTATCGCTGTTATAAATAAAAATGCAACCACGTCTATCAGGTTATTCAGAAGATAAACGTAACAGTCACCTGATTAACAGTTCTGTGTTACAGAAAACGCTTCGCTAATTAATTTCTGTAACGATCATGTAGAAGAGCGGTGGTTGGTTAGTGTAAAACAAGCCGGTTGTTTAAGTGTAAATGTCCCCGAACCTTTTCCTGCGGTCAAAGAGAGACTTCAGTTAATAAACAGTTCTAAAATATTAACCTTGTTTTCTATTGTTTAAAAATCGGATTCACTTGCTTTATATTCTTTCATGCAGTTAAATTTAGGAAATTTGAATGCTCAGGAAAATTTATGATAGAAGA
>MVCZ01000053.1 GCA_002049825.1 Candidatus Zhuqueibacterota bacterium 4484_188 | reverse complement strand
CCGGTAATTCGCTCCACCAGTTGCGGCACCACCACGCCCTTGTTGTAATCCTGGATAATCACCGCTTCAATTTCATCCATGTGTGCCACACAAATTTTGAAAATTGCTTCCTGGATTTCACCGGAAATGGGTCCGGTGGTTTCTTTATCCACCCGGGCAATGTGCTGGTCGTTGCCGATAATCCGGGTTTTAACCGTGGTGGGGCGGTTTTCCGCTACCACAATCCCGTCAGCAGGCAAATTGCGCTTCTCCAGCATTTCGCGAAAAACATCGCCCATTCGGTCACGCCCTACCACGCCGACCAGAATGGGTGTCGCCTGTAACCCGATCAGGTTGTTCGCTACATTTGCCGCACCGCCAAAGCGAAGCTGCTCCTCGGCAATATCCACAATCGGCACCGGCGCTTCCGGGGACAATCGCGAGACTTCTCCCCACAAGTATTCATCAACCATCAGGTCGCCAAAAACCAGAATTTTTTTCCCCGTCGCCTGTTTGAAAATCCTGTCTAATTTTTCCTCGCTAATATGAATCAATCGAACCTTCCTTTCTCTCGCGGGAACTGCTTCAACCCTGAACCCCCTCCCTGCGGGAAGGGAAGTACAATTCGCACGCCAATCGCGGTAAACAAAAGGGCAACCCGCAGTTGTCGGTCTGTTTATTTTTATTTGGGAGCAAAAAAACCGCTATTTCTCCAGCGAACGGGTTAAATAATTTAGCAGCGGTTCCTTTACCAGGCTGATAATTAAAAGCAGGAGTAGCAGCGGAAACCCGGTCATGTAAATAAACTTGATGAAGCCGGGAACCCAACTGTACTCCAAAAGAGGAACAAAGGTGATAATGATAAAACAGAATAATACGTAGTACTCAATCACCCGCATTATTTTTTTGTAATACTCTTCCACCATTATTCGTTTCGGATTTTGTTCAATTCGCGCTTCGTTACTTCTTGATTTTCCTTTTGCAGTACTTTTCATACGTTTTCTTCCTTTTTAATAGCCGGCGGGAATTCCGTTTCCGCGATAGTCGGTACAGATACTCCACCCGCCCTGTTTTCGCCAGATGGCTTCCACATCGCCCAGGTGGTTTCTTTGAACGATATGATATCCCCATTGTTTCAGTTTTTCTAAAACAGCCGGTTCAAACCGGTTCTTTTCCACCTCGACCGAATCGGGCAGCCACTGCTGGTGAAAGCGCGGGGCAGAGACAGACTGCTGAAGGTCCATCCGGTGTTCAATCAGATTGAGCAGCACCTGGAACACCGAGGTGATGATAGTGGGACCACCCGGCGAACCCAGCAAGCCTATTAGAGAATCGTGCCGGGTTACCACCACCGGCGACATGGAACTGAGCATTCTTTTGCCCGGCGCAATACTGTTTGCCCGTCCCTGCACCAGTCCGTACATATTTGGCGAACCGGGTTTCGTGGCAAAATCGTCCATTTCGTTATTCAAAAGAATCCCGGTTGAACCCGCCACCAGTTTGCACCCGAAACTACCGTTTAGCGTGGTGGTCATAGACACTGCATTCCCGGCGGGATCGACCACCGAGAAATGGGTGGTTTGGTTGCTTTCACTACCCAGCAGATTTTGAGCGGATATTTCCGCCGCCGGCACCGGATGCCGGTAATCAATTTGTTTTACTATCCTCGCGGCAAATTGTGGCAAATAGAGTTGCTCCAGCGGCATCCGGATAAAATCCGGGTCGCCTAATAATTGGTTCCGCAGGGCAAAATAGCGCTTTTCCAACTCAGATAAAAAAGCAATGTATTGGGGTGAATTGAAGGGAAACCGCCCGAGGTCAATAGTTTGCAGGCTGTTGAATAAACCCGCCAGCACCACCCCGGCAGAGGAGGGCGGCGGAACGGTAATGATTCGATAATCGTGGTAGGAAATGACCACCGGTTCTCTCTCAATTGCCCGGTATTGCTTCAGGTCTTCCACGGTAAGGATTCCGCCGTTCATTTGCACCGACTTAACGATTTCGCGGGCAATTTCGCCCCGGTAAAATCCGCGCTCACCATGCAGGGCAATCGTCCGCAGGCTGCGCGCCAGGTTTTTCTGGTAAAAACGATCGCCCGGTTCCGGCGCTTTGCCGCCCGGTAAAAAAACCGCAGCGCTGCCGGGAAATTTTCTGAATGCCGCTGCCGCTGAGCGGATTGAACGGGAAACATACCGATTCAGCACGAAACCTTCTTCCGCCAGGCGAATTGCCGGTTCCAGCAGTTTTGCCCAGGGCAGACTGCCAAACCTCCGGTGAAAGCGGAACAAGCCTCGCACGGTTCCCGGCACACCGACCGCCAGTCCGCCGAGTGTACTTTTTGCAGAAAGCACCGCACCGGCGGAATCCAGGTACATGTCCTGCCGGGCAGCAGCAGGCGCGGTTTCCCGAAAGTCGAGCACGTAGTTTTTGCCTTCGGCGGAACGGTACACAATAAAACCGCCGCCGCCCAGGTTTCCCGCCTGGGGATAAACCACTGCCAGCGCCATCGACACCGCCACCGCCGCGTCGGCAGCGTTTCCGCCCTGCTGCAGAATTTCCACACCCACCCGGGAGGCTTCAATGTGCGCGCTGGCAACACCAGCAGCGGGCGCAAAAATACAATGTGCCCCAGTTGCTGAACCTAACACACCCGGAAAAATCAGCAGGATTCCACCGAGCAGCAAAACCGCAAATTGCTTCGCCGAAAAATGTGTTACAGTGCTTTTCATGTGCAATTGAATTTCAAAATTTACCGGTGGTAAATTTACAAAATACCCGCTAAAAGGTCCCTTGCTTATTTTCCTTTTGTTTCGGTTGCTCCCTAACTGCCGGAGTACCGGATTCGGCAGCCTTCACCAGTTCCAGAAAATCTTCCGGGAAAGATTTTTGAGGACGCTCAATCATCCGACCGATTTCTTTGCCCCCGGAAAAAATTATGAACGTTGGCACCCGTTCTGCGCGATACTTTTCCGCCGAATGGTGCGGGTCGTTTTTCCGGCGATCCACCCCATAGAGTTCCACTTCCAGATTCGGATTCTGTGCGGCATCCAGCGCTTTCAGAAAGGGCGGGACCCTGTCTTCCGAATCGGGGCACCAGATGCCCAAAACACACACTATTTTATAGGGACGGTCTATTTTTTTCAACTGTTCCACCACTTCCGTATCCGGCAGGGTGCTCACATACCGGGTGCGCCACCCGGGGATGTGCCGCCAGATATCCTCTTCGCTCACCCTGCCCACCAGAATTGTTTTTCCTTTGTATTCCTGAACCTGGTAGGCGGATTGAACCGAATCCTGCTGTGCGTTACCGTTCGTGACAAACAAATACACCAATAAGAAAAAAAATAAAATATTTTTCACCGATTGCTCCCGGTTTGTTTCAGCCAGATTCTCTGCTTACTTTCACGCTTATCTTTGCCCGGGTGAATCGCCGGACGCATGACTTGGTTTGGTACTTTTTTTCAAACGCTTTTCAATGATTCCGTCCGACCCCACCACCAGACGCACCACTATCTCGTCCGCTTTTCCCAAAACACCCAAATCTTTCCCATTCACCCGAATCTGTATACCATCCGCGCGCCCCAGTAAAAATTGCACGGTTTTCTGTGCTTCAATCCGCCGATCAAATCCCACCGGCATGATGTATTCTGTGGTATCTTTTTCATCGCGGATTTCGCGTACCCAGGTGCGCTGTACTGCTTTCATTTGAATTTGCACGGAATTGGTTCCGGACGGTTTTACCGAAGCAACTTCCGCGGCAGAAGGAGTTAAAAGACTGTCTTTTCTTTGCATTTCCTCGATAATATCCGAAACGGTAATTTCTTTGATCGGCGTGCGGCTTAACGTTTTCACTACCACAAATTGGCGGTTTCTTTTTCTTTTTTCTGTTTCTCTTTTTCCAATTTTTCTTTTTGGGAAGGAATGTCCGAAGAATAAGGCAGATTCTCCTGGTTGGGACCGCCGCCAAAGAAAAGGTTAAAGTCCTGCCAAATGTCCGGCGTGTCTTCGCCGATTTCCTTAAGATAGCGTCGAAAAAATATTCGGTCGTAACCCTTGGGCAGCGCTTCCAGATTTCCCGCTTCAATTGCCCGGAGGTATTTCAGGGAAAGCCGGCTTCGCTGGGAAATCTCTTCCAGGGTTAATCCCTTTTGTTCACGAATCTCTTTCAGGTTTTGAAAAAATTCTTTCATTGCAGTAAAATGGTTTTTTCCGGGTTTTTGCCGAATCGAACAATTCCGCTTTATACCGGAGCTTTGCCCGGTAACCGCCGTGCAAAGCTCCGGAAAACAGAACCATTTATTATTCAATTCGGATTTTATTTAATCGCTTTCAGCCGCAACTGAAGCTGCCGTTTCCCGTTCCACTGGTTTTCTTCAACAATATACACACAATCGATAATGCCCCCGTTTTGCTCGACCAGTTCCAGCGAATCCCCCATATTAAAGCCGATCGCATCGAACACCACGCCGCTTTGTTCCAGTTTCAGTTTCAGGTGATTGGAACCGACAATGGTGGGGGTGTTTTTTACCTTTACCCCGGTGCTCATAAAAACCGGGCGCATATTCATCGGGCCAAAAGGTCCCATCAGTTTCAGTAACCGGATAAAGCGGGGTGTGAACTGGTCAAAGTTAATTTCGGCATCAATACGAAGGCTGGGAATCAGGTCTTCCGGCTGCAGCAGGTTTCGGGCGGTTTCTTTAAAACATTCCACAAATTGCGGGATATTTTCCTCCCGGATAGTAAGTCCAGCGGCGTATTTGTGCCCGCCGAATTCTTCCAGCAAATGGGAACAATCTTTGACTGCCTGGTACAGGTTAAAATTGGAAATACTGCGGGCGCTCCCTTTACCGACACCGTCGCTGACTGCGATCATAATAGTCGGGCGGTAATATTTTTCCACGATTCGCGAAGCCACAATTCCGATAACACCGGGGTGCCAATCCCGCTTGTACAAAACAAAGGCGCGATCATTTTCCGCATCCAACCTGTTTTGCACCAGTTCATCCGCATCTTTAAAAGTCACTTCGTCAATATCGCGGCGCAGGCGATTTTCTTTTTCCAATTCACGGGCAAAAATACGCGCTTTCTGAAGTGTGGGCGAGGAGAGCAATTGCACCGCCCGGCGGGCATCTCCCAGCCGTCCGACCGCATTTATCCGCGGTGCGAACACAAAGACAATCAGTCCCACGGTAATTTCCCGGTTGGTCAAACCGGAGCTTTCCAGCAAGGCGCGCACACCGTAGCGGGGATTATAATTCACCTTGTCCAAACCGTGGCGCACCAGAATCCGGTTTTCATCGACCAGTGGCACAATGTCGGCACTGCTGCCTATGGCGACCAGGTCCAGGTAATCATCCAACTCGGCAGCAGGAAGTTCCAGGCGTTGATAAAGCGCCTGCAGCATTTTAAACGCTACCCCCGCCACCGCTTCGGGCAACGCCTCGCCGGGCTGGTGATGGTCACACACAATGGTGTCAATTCCCTTTTCCCGGGCAAGACGGATTTCGTCTACCGCGGTGATTCCGCAATCCACCGTGATAATTAAAGAAACGCCTTTTGCCGCGGCAAGGTCAATTGCCTTTTCGGACAAGCCGTAGCCTTCCGACATACGGTCGGGGATATAGTAGGACACTTTTTGCCCCACCAGCCGGGAAAGCACCAGGTAAAGCAATGCCGCGCCCGACACTCCATCGAAGCAACACACGGGCAAATACCGGAGGCACCGCCAAATCTTTGGCAATTTGGGCTATCTTTTCTTCATCATAGTCGCAATCTAATACCCATTTGTACTCCATTCATACACCCATGTACCGTTTCTATTTTCATTTTTTTTATCATCTGTTTTGTGTGAATCATAGATTTCATCGCAGCACCGTTAAAACGCTGTTTTTTCTGATAATCCCAATGCAATTTTAATATTGAAGCCGCTAAATTGCAACCGCTTTTTCAGATATATTTGCAAAGCGCTGCGGGTGAGGTGCTCCGACTCAAAATTATGGGTAAATGGTAATTGAACGACAGAAGTTTCCGAAGGAAATTTAGGGGATCAATCGATTAGTTAAAATGTGCAATTATCTTACTGATTGCAACCGCTTTTTCCGGTTGCATAGCAGCCAGGATTTTTGCCGCCTGTCGCTTGTTCATGAAAGAAATAATTTCCGCCGCTTCCCGGATTTGCAAACCGGCGAGAATATTTGCCGCATCTTCGGCACCCATTTTTTCATAAATTTTAGCCACCTGTTTTGCCTGGGTTGACGGTTTTTGAGCGGTCTCGCCGGTTTGTTTTTTTTGCTGCGTCTGAATCTTTCTTTTGTATTCCTGCAAAACTGTTTTTAAACTATCAAATTTCTCTTCCGTATCGGCACTTTGAGTTTCTCCCGCAACACCCGTGTTGCCGCCATCAGGATTTGCCGATAGAAGACTGTCCGATTGTGTTGCTGTCGAATCGGCTGATTCCTGGGAAGAAACATCTGCGGGAGCGGGGCGGAAACTTCCCACCACCAGAGTCATCACCGTAAGAATGATGATAAAAGTCACCGAAAAAAATATGATCATTTTCATCATATCGTCTTTTTTCATTTGCTCAGCTCAAATTTAATTCCCGATTTCCCATGGTAGCAATTTCGTCCAGGGTGTTCTGCTCCTCTTTCTGAAGCTGCAGGGTATATTCTTCATATTGCCGCTCCTGTAACTTTGCCAGCACTTTGCGATCCCTTTGCCGGGTAAGCAAAAGTTTTCGGATTTCGTCTATCCGATTTTCAATTTCGCTGATATTTTCTTCCTGGGTTTTAATCTCTTCCAGAAGTTGGTTAAAATAGCCATGTTTGAATTTCAATTTTGCGACATATTCGGTTTGCTCCGCTGCCATTTTCTGGCAGTATTCAATCAGGTTCTGCTTCATCTCGGTCAGTTTTGTTTTGGCTTCCCGGCGCAAATTTTCGGTGTACGCCAAATCGCGCCGGGTTTTCTTTAAAAACTGCTCCTTTACTTCCAGGACTTTTTTGAGTCGAAATTCAAACTTTTTCATCTCTAGACCACCTCTTACACACTTCTTAATTTCGGATTAATTTTTAATAAGATTAATCAATTCCTGAATACTGTTTTCCAAATCGCTTTTTTCTTCTATGTCCTGGCGCAGAAATTCGTGAATTGCATTTATCTTTTTAATTGAATAATCAACCTTGGGATTGCTGCCCTTTACGTAAGCGCCGATATTGATTAAATCTTCAGCTTCTTTGTAGGTCGCCAGCGTATCCAGCAACCGGGTAGCCGCCTGACGGTGCTCGCGGCTGGTGACACTGGTCATCACCCGGCTCACACTCTCTAACACGTCGATTGACGGGTAATGCCCGGCAGATGCTAATTTTCGTGACAGCACAATATGCCCGTCCAGGATTGCCCGCGCCGCATCGGCAACCGGTTCGTTCATGTCATCTCCTTCCACCAGCACGGTGTAGAGCCCGGTAATACTGCCACTCGCTGCCGTTCCGGCGCGCTCTAACAATTGCGGCAGAAAAGCAAAAACCGAAGGCGTGTAGCCGCGGGTAGTGGGCGGTTCGCCCACGGTGAGACCGATTTCGCGCAGCGCCATTGCTACCCGGGTCAGGGAATCCATCATCAACATTACATTTAACCCCTTGTCGCGAAAATATTCGGCAATGGTGGTGGTAACCAGTGAGGCTTTCAAGCGAATCAGCGCCGGCTGGTCACTGGTGGCAACCACCACTACCGAACGCTTAAGTCCCTCTTCACCCAGGTCTTTTTCCATGAATTCACGCACCTCCCGCCCCCGTTCGCCCACCAGACCGATCACGTTGACATCGGCATTGGTGTTGCGGGCAATCATACCCAGCAAGGTGCTTTTGCCCACACCGCTCCCGGCGAAAATACCAACCCGCTGTCCCTGCCCGAATGTGGAGAGGGCATCAATCGCCCGAATCCCGGTGGAAATCGGCTTCTCAATTCGCTGGCGGCTCAACGGATTTGGCGGTTTAGCATACACCGACCGCTTACTGCTATTTACCAGGGGACCAAAATTGTCTATCGGTCTTCCCAGTCCGTCAATTACCCTGCCCAGTAATGCATCCCCCACCTCGATACTGAGCTGTTCTCCGGAGGCAACAATATCACTGCCCGGGGATATGCCGCGCATTTCTCCCAACGCCATGGACAGCACTTTTTCACCGCGGAATCCAACCACTTCCGCCGGGAAGGCAACATCTTCTTCCGGCGGGTAAATCAGGCAAATATCGCCGATAGCCGAGCGAGGTCCGATTGATTCGATCAGCAAACCCACGACTTCGGTTACCCTGCCATGGATTTTTACCGGGTCGATAAACTGAAGCTGGTTGGTCAGGTGCTCTATTTTTTGCACAAAATTCATGCGGATTTTTCCTCCGAAGAAAATGTCGCCACCGTTTTGCGCAATTCGTGTATCAATTTTTCCACCTGCGTTTCTATTCTCGCGTCAATTTTACCGTTTTCGGTGGCAATAGTACAGCCGCCGCGGGTAATTCTGGGGTCAGTTTTGATTAATAATTTATTCAGGTTGGGCAGACTTTTCTCGAATTCCGTTTGCATTTCTTTAAACGATTCCAGGTCGGCGGGATTTAAATACACCTCTATAAACGGTTCATTACGCAGCATATCGACAATCTGGTTAATCGATTTTTTAATCATCCCCGGTATAAATGGCGGTAGTTCATACAAAATTTTTTCGGCAATCTTCAGGCTGAATCCAAGCAGAGAATCTTCCACCTGGGCAAAGAGCCGTTTTTGCTGCCCCTCGAATGTTTTAATTACCCCGGCTAAATTTTCCACTTTTTGCTGGAAGTCCTGTTCGGCTTGCTGATACCCGGATAATTTTCCTTCTTCCAATCCTTTCCGGTAGGCAAAATCCAACTCCTGCTGAAATTCGGTTTTCGACATTTGCAGGATGTCCTCTAACGGCTGGTCGCCGGAACGATTGAGTCCCTGTTCGAATTCGCCAGCCTGCACATCATGGGTCTGGGGTAAAACCGTTACTTTTTTTATCGGTTGTTTTAATTTAATAATTCGGTTAGACGACCATGTCATCTTCTTTCCCCCTGCCGCTCACGTAGATTTCACCTTCATCTTCCAATTGTTTGATCACTTCAATAATGCGGCGCTGGGCTTCCTCGACCTCTTTCAGACGAACGGCACCCAAAAACTCCAGGTCTTCTTTCAACAGTTGAGCCGCCCTTTCGGACATGTTGCGAAAAATAGTTTCTTTGATATTGTCATCGGCGGCTTTTAGTGCCAGCGAGAGGTCTTTTTTATCGACCTGTTTCAGAATCTTCTGAATTCCGCGGTCGTCAATCAAAATAATATCTTCGAAGACAAACATATATCCTTTCACCTGCGAAGCTAACTCGGGATCGAGTTCCTCCATCCGGGCTAAGATACTGCGTTCGGTCACCTTGTTCGATTTGTTCAGGATTTCCGCCAGCGCTTTGGTTCCGCCGGTTTTACTCATATCCTCGGAAATCACCGTTTCGGCAAGACTATCCACCACTTCTTCAATATCATGTAGTAACTGGGGAGAAATTTTACCCAGTGTGGCAATCCGGTACGCCACGTCGCCGCGTAAATCTTCGGGGAATTCCGAGAGAACCTCGCCGGTCTGGTCCGGCGGCAGATGGGAAAGAATCAGGGCAATAGTCTGCGGATGTTCTTTGATCAGGAAATTAACCAACTGACCGGAATCGGCTTTTTTCAGGGTATTAAATCCGCGAATTTGTGTTGCCGCCCGGGTTTTTTCAATCAGCTCTTTCGCCTCATTTATACCGAAAGCTTTTTCCAAAATGGTTTGTGCAAATTCAAGCCCGCCCTTGGCGATAAATTCTTTGGTTTTCAGCAAATGGTAAAATTCCTTTACCACCGATTTAATCGTTTTCGAATTCACCGCATTGAGTCCGGCAATTTCCATGCTGATTTTTTCAATTTCGTTCATGGAAAGATGTTTAAAGATTTCCGCCGCCTGTTCTTCGCTCAGGGAAATAAAAAAGATTGCCGCCTTTCGGAGACCGGTCAAATCATTAAAAGTTTCTAATTTTTTAACAGCCTTTCCCGTTTCCATTCTTGTTACGTCCCTTCTTCATCATCCTCACTTAACCACACCTTAATAATGCTTGCCGTCTCAACCGGTTTTTCCTTGATGTAGGCTTGTAAATTTTTGGATACCGGATCATCCGAAACGATACTTCTGAAGAAATTTTCTGCAACGACAATCTCATCTTCCGGTTTTTCTTGCTCCTCTTCGTCAGAATTTTCGGTTTGTGGCGGAGGAAGCTGTCGGTAAGTTTGCTCCACTTTAAAGGAATTTATTTTTTGCTGTATTTCATCGCTGCGTTTACGTACCTGGGTAAATAGAGAGCGCACAATTAACATTGCCGATATGACCGCGAGCAGCAGGAAAATTTTCTCGATGATGTTGTACCAGTTGTCCCAAATACCGGGTTTATCTATATCCAGGAGTTCATCGCCGTTTGGCGGCAGGGAAAAATCCACGTTGGTTACCGAAACTTGGTCGCCGCGTTCCGGGCGAAATCCAACCGCCGTTTGCACCAAATCCCGGATCATATTCATTTCTTCTTTCGTCCTGGGAGTAAAGGTGACCTGTTTCTCTCCATCTTTGTTTGTGGTAACCTTTTGCTTGTTGTTAACAATTACCGCTACGGAAAGTCGATTTATGTCGCCAACATTTTCCACAATTCGTTGTACCGTTTTATTCAATTCGTAATTAGTAACGGTACTATTGCTTTTTGAGGTCGGCGTTTTCGTGCTGGTGCTATTCTGGTCGCCGGTGCCAACCGGGGTGCTTTCTTCAACAATTTCCTCGCTTCTCACCGCCGAATTGTCCGGATCGTATTCTTCGGTTTGTTTTTCTACTCTTTTAAAATTCAATTCCGCAGTTACCCGAACCACCGCATTGCCCACCCCGACAATCTCATCCAACATTGACTGGACTTTCTTTGCCAGGTTTCCTTCCACATTTTTAGAGTATTCCAGTTGTGAAGAACTCATGGTCATCAAATCGTTGGGATCCTGGTTTTCCGAGAGAATTCTACCACGAGTCGCAAAATTACCGAGGCACTGGCAGATTTCTGGTCTTCGCGGAAAAGCGCTTCACGCGGAATTACAATGTGAACCCGCGCCTGCTCGACTGCTTCAATCTGTTCAATTGTCCGGGAAAGCTCACCTTCCAGCGCCCGGCGGTAGTTAATCTGCTGGATAAAGTCGGTCATTCCTAAGTTGCTCTGGTCAAAAATTTCGTAGCCCACATTGCTGCTGGCAGGCATCCCTTCCTGGGCAAAGGTTAAACGAAGATCATACACCTTACCCGATGGCACCAGAATGGTGGAACCGCCGTTGCCGATCTGGTAGGGAATTTTTTTCTCCTTTAAACTCTCCACAATTTTACCAGCGTCCTTTGGAGAAAGGTTAGAAAAAAGCACCTCATAATTAGGTTTTGCCGTCCAGATCAAAAGAAAAATCAAAACAGCAAGCCCACTGGCAATACCGCCGAGCAGCATCATTTTTTGTTTCAGAGTCAGGCTGGAAAAATAAGCGTTAATTTGCTCCTTCAATTGACCACTTGTCGTCGCCATACGCACACATCCTTGTTAGCTTCGATTCACCGGTTTTTACACCTGCATTCTCATAATTTCCTGGTACGATTCCATCATCTTGTTTCGAATTTCCAATAGCAGCTCCAGGCTGACGCGTGCTTTTTCGGTTGCGATAGTTACCTGGTGAATGTCGGTTATGTCACCGCGCAGGAAAGCCTCCGTTGCTTCCCTGGCTTCGCCTTGCATTTGGTTCACATCCTGAAGAAAACCTTTCAGCGTACTTTTAAATTCTTCGGGATTCTCAGCCGCTTTCTCCTGCTGGTTCCCGGGTTTTGGAATAATACTGTTTGGACTGCCTATTTTATGGATCATGGGGATTACCCTTTCAAGTCTACCATTTTTCCTTTTTCTATCTGAATGGCGCTCTGATTTCGGACATACTGCCGGATTTTTTTCTGCGCCTGCGGATACAGATTTTCAAAAAATTGCCGCTCTTTTTTATTAAGTGTTAACTGGGGTTTAAAATCCTGCGGGATATTTAATTTGTTCCGCACCGCCTGCGGGCGTTTTGGTTCAGCTTCTGCATTTCGTGCCGGCTTTGTTTTGGCAAGCAGGTTTAGTGCGGGGCTTTTATAAATGTTATTAACAGAGCCACTAATTTTCATTCTGATTTACCTCCTCGATCAACCATTCCCTGGTTTTCGTTTTACCAACCTAAGCTTTACTCCTCTGACCGAGCGGGAAACACACTTTCTCTACCGGCAGAGAAACGGCTTCCCTTTCGGGTGAAAAATCTATCTCTTCATGTAACCGTATTCATGTTAAATATCCAGCGCCGCTTTCGCCATTTTCTTTTCCGAATCGATAGCAGTCAGGTTTGCTTCGTAACTGCGTGAAGCGGAAATCATATCCACCATCTCGGAAATCAGATTGATATTCGGTAAAAAAACATACCCTTCTGCATCAGCATCCGGGTGGGTGGGGTCGTACACCCGTTTGAATTCCGACGTATCTTCTTCCACCACCGCTTTCACACCACCCTCCCCGCCCCGGCGTGTGGTCGGACGCATCGCACTGCGAATGTGGCGCCGGTTGGTAGCGGCTAACCGGTGCCGGGTTTTCTGCAAAACGTGCTCGAATGCTTCGCCGTCCTGTGCTTCCATACGGATTACTTTTCGACGATATGGTTCGCCTGATTCGGTGCGGGTGGTCTGGGCATTGGCAATATTACCGGCAATGGTGTCCAACCTTTTCCGCTGGGCACTCAAACCACTACTGCTGATGTTCAATGCACCAAAAAGTTTATCAATCGCCATGGTTCACTACTCCCTGTGATTATCGGTCAAATCTTCCCTTGATACTGGCTCGTAAAGCGGCAAAATTCTTGCTGAGTAAGCGGCTACCGTAAAGAAACCGAATTTCGTTCTTCACCTGCTCCACCATTTCTTTGTCGATATCCACATTATTCACCCCACTTGCTAACGTCCGGGAAGGGTCTTCTTCGATAACCGGTTGTACCTGTTGAATACGTTGTCCGCCAATCGGTAAATGATTCGCGTTGGTTCGAACACCGGTGATTTTCATATCAAGCGCCCCGCGAAGTTTGTCTTCAAATTTTACTTCCTTACGCCGGTAGCCTGGGGTTTGTATATTGGCGATGTTTTCTGAAGTTATTTTTTGGCGGAGTGAATAAACATCCAGCCCCTTACTTAACTGGGGAATTGCCGTTTTATTTATAATAAAATCTTTTAAAATGTTGAAAATTGAAGCAACTATTGTTTGGTTTTTCGGCAGAGGCGAAAATCTGGATAGTGGAAAATGAAACACGCGGAGAAACAGGCTGATCGAAATAAAATCATTTTACCTTAAATTATTTTGCCAAAACAAGAACAAAGGTCAAAATACAACCGGTAGTCAATAGAGAAACAGGAAAAGGATGCCGGCAGACATCCCTTTCCTGCTAAATTTTACCGCTT
>MVCZ01000210.1 GCA_002049825.1 Candidatus Zhuqueibacterota bacterium 4484_188 | reverse complement strand
TTCAGGCATTCTCTGCTATTCAGCAGTTCGATTCCGCGATTTCGCCACTCCGGTTTCAGCCGAAAATTTGTGCTATCAATTATTTTATAATAAAGCTGGGGCGGAATAGAACAGATGTGAAGCCGTTTTTGCACAAATTCGTTGAAGCGGACAAGCGCATCCGGTAAAATCAGAAAATTCAAACGGTCGATATGGGGAAGGGGATTTCCCGAGGAATCGGTTTGCCAGTAGACCGGATTTTTTTGGCGCTCGAAATGCTCCGCGTAAAACGACACTGCTTCACGCGGGACAATTGCCGCAAAACTGCGTGTGAGCATGGAAAGGAAAGAGCGGCGCGGTTTGTCGAAGCGCACCCGGATTTTATGATCATTGATGATGGTAAATTCGACTGAATCCCCGGGCGAGCGGGTGATCATCCCGCGAAAATTACGGTTGGGAACCGTGCGTTCCCAGGAGAAGATGACATCGCTTGCCACAAACTGGCGCCCGATCCCCCCCGGAAAGCAAGGATCATTTTGAAAATGAACCTCTTTCCGCAAGTCGAAAGTAAAACACCTGCCGCTGTCGCAAACCTCCCAGTCAGTTGCCAGCGCTGGTACCAGACGATTTCCCCGGGATGAATATTCCAATAGCCCTTCATAAATCTGGGAAATCACCACACCGGAGGGGTGGTCCCAGGAGCGATGGGGATCCAGGGTCAATGGTTCATTCACCAGGAAGGTGTTCAGCGTTTTAACCGCAACTGGTTTTTCCTGCTGCCGCTGGCAGCCCGTCAGAAGCAAAAAGGCAAGCAGAAAATACGGGTAACTTGTTTTCATTTTTCCTTCGATTTTAATCCGCGGATGTCTATTTTTAATTCCTTAAAAAGCTGGTAAAGATAGGTGCGGGGAAGTCCGATTTGGTTTGCGGTTCGGGTGACATCCCCGTTAAATTGTTTCAACGTTTCCACCAGGAAATTGCGTTTAAACTGAGCCACGGCGTCTTTATATTTTACACCGGAAATGGCAACTCCGGCACGCGGTGTCTGCATTATATCAGCCGGAAAATGGACACTGTCCAGCACTGTGCCGGTGGCAAATACAATCGCCCGTTCGATCATATTTTCCAGCTCGCGAACGTTGCCCGGCCAGTGGTGCTGCTGCAGACGTTTCAACACACCGGGTGAAATATGGCTGATGTTCTTCTTCAGCTCCGAACTGTATTTTTTGATAAAATGTGAAATCAGGTCGGGAATTTCCTCTACCCTCTCCCTGAGCGGAGGAATTTCCAGTTGGATTACGTTTAAACGATAGTACAGGTCTTCGCGAAATTTCCCTTCCTCCACCAGTTGCCGGAGGTTGCGGTTGGTGGCGGCAAGAACCCGAAGGTCGGTTTTCAGGGTTTTGGTGCCGCCCACTCTCTCAAATTCGCCATATTGAATCACTCGTAATAATTTTGCCTGCAACTCCAGGGGTAAATCACCGATTTCGTCAAAAAAGATTGTGCCACCGTCAGCCAATTCAACCCGCCCGCGCTTTAATTTGGTGGCGCCGGTAAACGCACCTTTCTCGTGACCGAACAGGTCGCTCTCCAAAATGGTGGACGACAGCAGGGTGAACGCACCTTTCTCGTGTCCGAACAGGTCGCTCTCTAAAATGGTGGACGACAGCAGGGTGCAATCGATTTTTACAAACGGTTTTTCCGACCGCTGGCTTTTGTGATAAATCATGCGGGCAATTATTTCCTTACCGGTGCCGCTGGGCCCGCTGATTAAAATAAATCATGCGGGCAATTATTTCCTTACCGGTGCCGCTGGGCCCGCTGATTAAAACCGTGCTGTTGGTTGGCGCAACCTGTTTTACCAACCGGAATAATTTTCGGGTTGCCGCACTTTTGCCTCCTACGAACAAGGATGGAGGCAAATCCTCTCTCATCAAAAACCGTTCTCTGACAAGCTTTTGTTTTTCGATGAACCGGTCGATTAGCTGGATAGATTGTTCGAAGGGAAAGGGTTTGGCAAGAAAATGGGCGGCGCCCATCTGGAGCGATTCCACCGCCAGGTGAATGCTTCCATGGGCAGTAATCATAATAACGATTATTTCCGGATCGTGTTCTTTCATCTTCTTCAGCGTATCCAGACCATTTTCATCAGGTAATTGAACATCCAAAAAAATAACCGAAATATTCTTGTCCGAGACAACCGCCATGCCCTCCTTTGCGGTTTGGGCGGTGAATACACGGAACCGTTTGTCCATTTCTATTCTGTCTTTGAGCAGGCGGCACAGGTTTTCGTCATCATCAATAATCAAGATTTCGCGGGTTATCATACGTTTATCCTCTCTCATTGCTCAACAAATACGCCTGAATATTCCGGTGTTTCAGTTCCCACAGAATCAGACTTCCCCGCCCGGGGTAGCTGCCTGCCGCGGGGTCTCTTTTACGCGTTTTCCTGCTCCTGTTTCACCGGCAGCCAAACCGCAAAGGTTGCCCCTTCAAATTTCAATGCAATAACCGGGGGAGTGCTCCCCGCCGGATTTCCAGTTTACCCGAATGGAAATTGCCGAATCCGGGGGTGAGTATTTTATCCCGTTTTCTATGATGTTCCGGAAGATTTGCACAATCCTAATTTTATCGCCATAAAACGGAAAATGACCGTCCGCCTGCAGATCGAATTTGATTTCTTTTTTGTGGGCGCTGGTTTGAGCAAGATAAACCGCTTCGTTGATTGCCTCTTTCAGATCGAAATCGCTGAAAATCAAATCCAGCTTTCCGGCTTCAATGCGTGAAAGATCCAGCATATCGCTAAAAATCCGGCTCAGGTGATCCGACACATCTTTCAATCCGACCAGGTATTCTTTTTGTTTCGTATTCACCGTTCCGCCTACACCTGCCAGCAAATTATCGACCGACCATTTCACCGCAGTAAGCGGGGTCATCATCTCGTGGGAGACATGCGAAATAAACCGCGATTTGAGTTCGCTGATTTCTTCCACTTTCTTCTTTTCCACCACTTCCAGGTGCATCTTCTTAATGCTGCCGATGTATTTTCGTAGCAATCCCCCGACCCTGTTAAACTCGGCAGCCAGGGTACGAAGTTCATATATATTTCCCAATTGTATCTGGTAATCAAATTGTCCGGCGGCAATATTTTGAGCGCCGCTTACCAACATCCGCATCGAACCGGTCAGTTTGCTCGACAGCCATCCCGAAATGGCCAGGAAAATAAGTAATACCATAATCCCCAGCCCAATGTTATAATAGCCGGTAACATGAATCGGGTGGACAAACTCGGCCAGATCGAAAAAAGAGATTATCTTCCATTCACGAAAACCGGCGTAACGGGTCAGCAGCAGTTTATCGTTTTTTAAATACTGAGTATTTTCCTCAAAGTGGATTTTTCGCATACAGAATTTTCCCGCCGCGATTCACAACAAAGTAACTGGATTTATTAGAAAACACCAGCTCCCCGGGAAGGGTCTCGAACAGCCGATTGACTCTGATATCCATGAACAAAACCTTTTCGCCGGGCAAAACAATTCCCGCCCGCACAACAAATCCCCACCCATCGAAAAAAGACGGCGAGAGGAAAATTTTTTCCAATGACTGCGCCCGGTGAAAAAAATGTAAGGTGTCCACCGACTGAAAAGATGCCGTGCTGACAAAAACCTTTTTCTCACCGTTCACTATATACAAACGGTGAATAGAGAAAAGAGGAGTCCCATACTTGTTGACCAGAACAAGCCGCTCGTACTGGTCGGCGTAGCGGTTAAAAAACGAATTTAAATTGTCCTGAATCAGTTCAACCGGAACTTCCCGGAAATGGTATTTCTGAAACAGTCTTAGATTTGAAAGCATTTCGATTGCAGCAAAAGACGATTTCAAATTTTCCTCCACCTGCCGGGTAACCTGCTGCAGATTCTGCTTTTCCACCAGGGTGAAGTGGTTGACCATCCTGCTTTTGGTGAGATAGAAAGACAGGGTGGAAAAAATAATAAGCGGAAAAACCAGGACAAAAATAATAATGTTTAAGAGTGTTCTTATGCGCATTTGCTGCCAGAATGAAAAATTCTTTTATCAATGGCAAATTACCAACAAAAATCCCCTGAACACACCGAAGCGGGAATAATAAAACAATGAGCAAACAACGATTTTGAACGGGGAGCCCAAAAAACAAGAATTAAAATGGAGACCAGCGGTTTATTCACACCCGCTTCCATCATCTTCGGTAAATGTTAAAAAATCTTCAGCAAAAAATCAAGTGTTTATGTCAGATTAAACAATCACCATTACCCAAAACGATGTTCCCAGCGCAGTGGGTACCCAGCTGACCTATTTTGAAGCGAATTGCGAAAATATTACCTTCGATGTGGAATCTGCCGGCGCGAATTATTTTTGGGATTTTAGCCAGGCGGATACCATCACCGGTGGCTATTTTACCGACACTAATCTGGATCCTGCCTTATCGCCGCTGCCAAATGTTAACTTGCTGGTAAAATGGCAGATGGAAATTTTCCCGGGATTTTTTTACATCAGGAAAACCCACATGAACCTTTCATCAGTGTCATTGCTTCTGGTCGGCTACGAAACGTTTTCTAATCCACCGTCGGACAGTATGTCCTGGGAATATGACCCGGATTTTCTGGCGTACCAGTTTCCCATAACCTATCAATCAAACTGGAGCAGCACCGCTACGGTTTACAGGTTTACAAACGGTGTTCCCACAGATACCACCCTGCAAAAGAATGAACGTATTGTCGATGGCTGGGGTCAAATTCAAACACCCTACCAGCTTTATGACTGTCTGCGATTAAAAATATTGGACAGCGAATGGAGCGATAGCCTTGGTACCTGGGATAATCCGGACACCAGTTATTATTGGCTGGCAAACACCATAAATGTGGCTTTTCTGGTAACGAATTATTGTACCGATCCGGCTACCGGGCACAAAATCGGCTTTATTCGCTATTACGATCCCACCGGGGTAAAAATTGAAGCGGAGGAAACTTCCCTGGTTCCCCGGCACATCGAACTGTATCAAAACTATCCCAATCCTTTCAACCCATCAACGACCATTTGTTTTACTTTGCCCCAATCCCAAGTGGTGCGGTTAGAAATTTATAACGTTTTGGGTCAAAAAGTAAAAACTCTTTTTGACGGCAAGCTATCCGTTGGTAATCACCGCTTTACCTGGGATGGACGCAATGATTTGGGAACACGGGTTGCTTCCGGTATTTATCTGTATCGTCTTAAAGGAAAAGAAATGCAGCAAACCCGCAAAATGGTTCTGTTGCGATAGGAGAATATTTTTTGAGGGGAGTGACCCGGATAACCGGGGGGATAACCGGGGGGAGGACAAATTTTCATTCGCGGTTCCTGTCATCCGCCAAAAGGCTTTCGGGGTGCATGTTCGAAAGCAGCGGAAGAAGGACGGCGAATCCCGGAAGATTT
>MVCZ01000052.1 GCA_002049825.1 Candidatus Zhuqueibacterota bacterium 4484_188 | reverse complement strand
GTATATGCGAAGTGAAGCGTTTGCGCAGGTGATGAGACCGTCAGGCTGGTGAGTAAAACAATTCCGGGCACGAACAATCGGTTAAGCCGGGAAAGAAGGTGATGGAAAAAATTCATTTGTTTCAGCAATCTCCTCGAATATCCGATTGAATTAAATGGAATAAAGCACCCCGAGGTTCCCAATTGCAAATCGGCACCCGATGTTTTTACATCAATTCACTTCCTGAATATCGAAATGGGAGGCATGATGGTACATCAGGAAATCTGCGCCAGGGATTCAATTTTCTGCACCTGCTCATCGGCATGGTAAGAACTGCGCACCAGTGGTCCGCTTTCCACGTGTTTCAACCCCAGCGCTTCTCCCTCCTGTTTTAATGCCAGGAATTCCTCCGGGCTGTAGAATCGCTCTACCGTCAAATGCCGGGCAGTCGGTTGCAAATATTGACCGATAGTGAGAATATCCACCCGAATTTCAACCAGCCGCTCCAACAGGCGGGTTAGCTCGGCGCGGGTTTCGCCCAACCCCACCATAATACCGGTTTTGGTAACCAGATTATTTTTTTTCGCCAGTTCCAAAACAGCAAGCGAGCGCTCGAAATCCGCCTGCGGTCGCGCTTTCGCATAGAGCCGGGGCACCACTTCCAGGTTATGGTTCAGAATATCCGGTTTCTCCCGGAACACCCGGTCGAGTGCGGCTGTATTTCCTTCAAAATCAGGAATCAGCACTTCCACCGAGCAGGAGGGTGAGTAGCGGCGGATTTGCCGTATCACTTCGGCAAAAACACCGGCACCGCCATCGGGCAAATCATCGCGGTTTACCGAGGTGATCACAGCGTGGCGAAGGCGCAATTTCTTCACCGCACGCGCCACCCGTTCCGCTTCTCCTGGCGCCACCGCGCCGGGAACGCCGGTCTTCACCGCACAAAACCGGCAGTTGCGGGTACAAACATCGCCTAAAATCATAAAGGTTGCCGTACGGCGCGACCAACAATCGCCGATATTGGGACACCGGGCGCTCTGGCAAACCGTGTGCAGCGACTCAGTTTCGACTAATTCGCGCACTTCACGAAAAACTTTTCCTCCCGCCAGCCTGACTTTCAACCATTCCGGTCGTCTCTGTATTGCCATTTTATTTTCTCACGAGTATTCGGTTAAAACCCCGACACTAAAAAGCATGACGAAAACAAAAGCGCGAAAACAATTTATAAGCGCCGTGGGTTTTACCAGGTATTCCGTTCCCCGGATTCTTTATTTACCAGCGCACCAGTGCCGAAGCCCAGGTAAAGCCGCTGCCAAATGCCGCCAACGCCACCAGGTCGCCATCTTTGATACGCCCTTCCGCCCGGGCTTCGCTCAAACAAATGGGAATAGTTGCCGCGGTGGTGTTACCGTATTTATGAATGTTGCTGAACATTTTGTCCATTCCGATGCCGAGCCGTTGCGCCACTGCTTCGGTAATACGCTGATTAGCCTGATGCGGAACAACCAGATCGACATCATCAATGGAATAACCGGTTGCCTTCAAGGCTTCGTGAATCACTTCCGGGAAGCGGGTCACCGCATGTTTAAAAACATAGCGTCCTTCCATTTTGGGATAAATGCCATCGCCTTCCAGCATTTCCGGCGCCACGCGGGGATGATGGGTAACCGAGGGATATTGCCCCCAGAGTTTTTTGGTGTATTTGCCATCGGCGTGCAGGTGAGTGGTTAAAACACCCCGCTCAGGTTCATCGGACGCCACTAAAACTACTGCGCCGGCGCCATCGCCAAACAACACTGCCATGTCTCGTCCCCGGGTAGTCAAATCCAGCCCGGTGCTCTGAATTTCCGCACCGACCAGCAGCACATTCCGGTAGGTTTCGGTTCTGATAAACATGTCCGCTACCGAAAGCCCGTACAGAAAACCACTACACTGGTTTCGGACATCCAGCGCCGGTATTCCGGGGATTTCTAATTTCTCCTGCAAAAAACAACCGGCACCGGGAAATTCGTGATCGGAAGCCATGGTGGCAAACACAATACACTCAATATCCGAGACGTCTATCCCGGCTCGCTCAAGAGCCATGGTTGCTGCCTTTTGTCCCAAACCGGACACGGTTTCTCCCTCTTCCACCCAGCGCCGTTCAACAATCCCGGTGCGCTCACGAATCCATTCGTCCGAGGTATCCATTAATTTTTCCAGAT
Organism: Candidatus Zhuqueibacterota bacterium 4484_188; assembly: GCA_002049825.1. Taxonomy (GTDB): domain Bacteria; phylum Calditrichota; class Calditrichia; order RBG-13-44-9; family RBG-13-44-9; genus 4484-188. The sequence goes on along the minus strand of MVCZ01000052.1, from coordinate 19,637 downwards.
CGAAATTTGTCACCACTCTCTCAGGAACATAGTGTCCGACGCCTGCAATCCTGGCTCTCTTCATGGTCATCTCCTTCATCTAAAATTTACTTGTCTTCCCGTTTTAGCAAACAATTTACCGGCACGGCGCAAAAATTTCAAGAGAAGAATCAAATCTAATTATAAAATTGCCGCACCTCGAAGCACGCCACTTCATTATCACGAGAATTGATCCCCTGCTTTTAAATGCCGTCCCCTCAGGAACTCAGCGGCAGTCAGGACTCTTTTCCCCTGCAGTTGAAGCTCCAGAATTTCTACCTGCCCCGGCTGGCAGGCAACCACAAGTTGCCCACCTTCCGCAGAGATGATCGTTCCGGGAGGGACACTCTCATCTGTTAAATCGACTACCCGGGCGCGATAAAACTTGATCATTTGCGTGTTCAGAAAAGCAAACGCGCCGGGATAGGGTGACAGCCCGTGAATCCGGTTTTTCACCTTATCTGCCGGTTGTCGGAACGAAAGGTGGCACAATTCCCTGGTTAACTTGGGTGCGGGAGTAGCCAAACGGTCGTCCTGATCGACTTTTTGCAGTCGGTCCTGCTCGATCTGATCCAAAACCATCACCAGCATTTCCGCGCCCACCCGGGAAAGCCGGTCGTGCAAACTGCCGGCAGTCTCTTCGGCGGAAATCTTTACTTTCTGCTGCATCAGAATTTTCCCCGCATCAACTTTCCTGGTAATCTCGATTATGGTAACACCGGTTTCTTTTTCACCATTGATGAGCGTCCAGTTTATCGGCGCCGCACCGCGGTATTTCGGCAACAATGAAGGGTGCAGGTTGATCGAAGTGATTTCGGGAATTCCCAATACAATTTCCGGGAGAATACGAAAAGCAACTACTACAAAAACATCGGGGTCCACAGTGCGCAGTTGGTGCAGAAACTCCGGGTCAGATAGTTTTACCGGCTGAAGAATCGGGTCTATTCCCTCGTCTAAAGCAACTTTCTTTATTGGGGTCGGAAGCAGCTTTTTCCCCCTGCCACGGGGTTTGTCCGGCTGGGTAACAACTCCCACAACCGAATGATGTGAAGACATGATTTTGTGAAAAGAAGGGATGGCAAATTCGGGAGTGCCCATAAAAACAATTCTTAACCCGTCCACTGGTTTGCAAATACTCCTTCCAGTTCTTTCAGCTTTGGTTCTAAAAGCTTCTTTTTTAGGGGTGCGATTTTATCAATGAACAGAATGCCTTCCAGGTGATCAAATTCATGTTGAAAAACCCGGGCGGTTAAGCCATCCAATTCCTCGGTAGTTTGTTCACCGGAAATCGTCTGGTACTGCACTTCAATTTTTACCGGACGAATCACCTCGGCGCGGATTCCCGGGATACTCAAACAGCCTTCTTCGAACGATTCCGAACCTTCGGTTGATAAAATTTTAGGATTGATGTATGCCTTTGCCTCCAGGTTTTCATCAATCAGTTTCAGGTCAATCACAAACATTCGTTTTGAAATATTCACTTGCGGCGCCGCCAGCCCGATTCCTTCACCAAGCCGCATGGTTTCAATCATGTTCTCAGCTAATGAATTTAACTCGTCATCAAAGTCCGAAACCGGCTGGGCAACTTTGCGCAGGGTGGGATGACCTATCTTTATTATGGGAATAATCGCCATTTTCATTACCTGTTTATCTATTTGTGACTTATATCCGTGTCTCTGCCGTTCCGACTAAGCGGAGCGTATAATATTGGCAATAGCAGCACGATCTACCGTTAATTTAACATTATCATCCACTTTGATGATTAATTCCTTATCATCATTTTTTACGCCGACCACCTTACCATGAATTCCGCCGGAGGTTACGACTTCATCACCTTTCTTAACCGCATCCAACATCCGTTGGCGCTCTTTTTGTTTTTTCGCCTGCGGTCTCAAAATTAATAAATACATGATGGCAATAATTAAAATAATCGGCAACATGGACACCAAAGCATTGCCTCCCTGTCCGCCGCCACCAGTTGTTCCCATTGCATATAATGTTTCTACCACTTCACACTCTCCTTCTATCTTTCATTTTATTTACTCACACATTTTTAGTTTACAAATTTAAATCGAGAACACCGGTTAAACAATTTCTTTTTTTGAAATCAAAGCGGTGGGCTCAGGCTGCCTTTCCCGGTAAATTGGTTTAGAAACTTCGCCTTCCACTCCGAAAAGCGATTTTCCATGATTGCCGTGCGGGTCTGCTTCACCAAATCAAAATAAAAATGAATATTGTGGATTGTTGCCAGGCGTAGTCCCAACACTTCTTTTACATTGAACAGATGGCGAATATACGCCCGGGAAAAATTCCGGCAAGTATAACAGGAACAGTTTTCATCCAGGGGAAGAAAATCTGATTTGTAAACAGCATTTCGAATGGTGAGTTTTCCCCGGGAAGTAAACACAGTTCCGTTCCGGGCGTTTCGGGTGGGAATCACACAATCGAACATGTCCACCCCGCGTTCAATCGCATCGAGAATATCGACCGGTGTTCCGACACCCATTAAGTACCTGGGACGATTACTCGGTAACAAACCGGTGCAAAACGCGGTGATTTCGTTGCGAAGCTCCAAACTTTCGCCCACCGCCAACCCGCCAATGGCATAGCCTTCAAATTCCATTTTCCGAAGCGCCTCGACGCTCTGCTGGCGTAATTTGGGATAAATACCACCCTGTACAATTCCGAATTGGAACTGGCGGTAACCGTAAAACGGTTCGGTGGCGAGGAAATGCTCCCGCGACCTTTCTGCCCACCGCAGGGTAAGCCGGTGCGCCTGCTCGGCGGTCTTTTCATCACTGGGATTCGCGATACACTGATCGAGAACCATCATAATATCCGAGCCGATCACCCGCTGGATGTCAACTACTTTTTCGGGGGAAAAAAAGTGGGACGAACCGTCCCAGTGGGATTTAAACTGAACACCTTGCTCCTCGATCTTGCGTAGTTCGTCCAGGCTGTACACCTGGAAGCCGCCGCTGTCGGTTAGAATCGGCCCCGACCAACCGTTGAATTTGTGCAATCCCCCGGCTTTTCGCAAAATATCCAGACCTGGCTTAAGATAAAGGTGGTAGGTATTTCCCAGGATCATTTGCGCACCATTCTCCCGCAAGTCCCGGGGACTCAGGGTTTTCACCGTGCCGATGGTTCCCACCGGCATAAAAACCGGTGTTTCTACAATCCCGTGATCGGTTTCCAGAATAGCGGCTCTCGCCCGGCTACTGGCATCTTCAGCTTGAATGGTAAAATTCATTTGATTCTTTTTGCCCGGCACACAAAGCGGGTACGGATGTGAGTAATACCTGTTTCCGGTGAATAGAATANNNAGGTCGTTATCAATATTAAATGATTTCTCTTTCTTCTGTTCTAATTCAATTCGATTAATTCGCTCGATCTTGAGATCGAAAGATGAAGAATCTTCACTCTTTTTCAGAATCGTTCCTTCGGCGTTTAAAGTTCCCCTGGCTTTGGTGTCGTAGTAAGCAACAATCACATGGTCTCCGGCATCGAGCGCCTGCAATATTTCTTTTAATGATTCAATATTTCGTTCTTGTTCAATAAGCTCCTGATCCTGGGACACAGAGATTTCTTTTATGTCGCCGTCGTCAAAGCGGAAGTCAATGATTCCACCGCCGCTACGGGCATAAACCAATTTTGCCGTTGCGCTTTCGATCATCTGTCGTTCCACATTAATAATACGCCCGGTAAAACCTTCATCGGTTATGTTGATCAATTCCACCATAATGGGCATATCATCAATCTCTCCATCATAACCGATTCGTATGATCTCAACTTGTTTTCCGATACCAAGCCCCTGAATAATTTCTTTTACTTTTTCCGGAGACAAAGCACCCGGACGTATGACCACCTTTTTTTTACTCTTTTTCTTGAAGGGCCACCAAAAATGTCGTTTAAAAACTTGACTCATTTCAGGAAAATCATCGATTTCCTTTCCACGGTATTCATTTCTTTCCACGTTCATTTTCACCCACCCTTATGTTATTCCTATGATTTTGGTAAAGTTATAATATTTGCCCTTTCAATGCAAATTAATTTTTGCTCAAAACAATTTCCCGAAAGGACATGACTTTCTACTCTGAGCGGGCAGATTTTCGGTGCTATTTTACACACGATCAAACCGCGGGAACCGATTTTGAGAAAAACTTGACAAATTGAAACTAAATTTGTAATCTTAAATAAAGTTTGGACGAATGCAGCAAATGTGACATTTAACAGGAAAGGTGTTCAGAATGCAGAAAATTTTAGTAACCGGCGCATGCGGACAAATCGGAAGCGAGCTTACGCTTTTTTTAGCAAAAGAATTTGGTCAGCAAAACGTGATTGCTTCCGATATCAAAAAAGCAACCTCTCCCCTACTCTCGGGAATACCTTTTATTTACCTGGACGTATTGGATGCCGCCGCAGTAAATAAGCTCGTAGTAGAAAATGATATCGATACCATCTTTCACATGGCAGCCATCTTGTCGGCAGCCGGCGAACAGAATCCGCAACTGGCTTATCAGGTTAATATAGCGAAACCCTGCCCGGCGGCGGAACCACCGATTTTGCAGTGGATATTTACATCAAAGCAATTCAAAACATTCCCTACGAATGTTACATAGATGAAAACACAGTTCTTCCGTTTATGCACATGCCGGATGCAATCAAAGCCATCGTCGAGCTGGCAAAGCCGGAGAATAGTGCTTTAACCCGCCGGGTTTATAACATTCACGCCCTGAGCCTGACACCGGCGCAAATAGTGGAATCGGTGCGAAAATATTACCCCGACTTTCAGATCACCTACAAACCGGATTACCGACAGGCGATTGCCGAATCCTGGCCGCATTCCCTGGACGATAGTGCCGCCCGCCGGGACTGGAACTGGCAACCCGATTTTGACCTGGAAGCGATGACCCGGGATATGCTTGAAAAACTTAAAAAAAAATTATGAGGAACAGATGAAAGATGCTTCCGATCAGAATAGGGTGTCGAGCAAAATAAATTTATTACTACCTTTTTCTATTGACTACATAAAAGGAAGCTATTAAATTTTCTTAGGACAGATTAAGGAGCAGTACGGTTGTCGGAAAGATTTCAAAAAGCATTTATTCCTGCCAGAGAATTTATTGAGAGCTGGGATAAGGAAATTTATGAATTGACCAACTTGGATTTTTTCATCTATCAGTTGATCAATTACCTGGCAAACCAGATTGAAAAACGATTTTTCATCCGGGAACGAAGAGATTCCAAGCTCCTTCTCGATTTCGATCAATTAGGAACGCTCTGTTTTAATATCGGCGATGCGTTCGAGTTTTTTCTGCAGGAGAATTGCCTGGGTTCCTGTCCGTTAAACTGCCCGCGGGATTTGAACGCTCATTTTGATGCCGAGAAAATCCAGTTGGAAGAAAAAATCCGAAGAAACATATTTCTCCTCCAATCATTTATGTCCGGACAACTGGAAAAGGAACAGTGCTTACGCATCGATTTGATGAACTATGTGATTCTTGATACACTAATCCAGTTTTACAACGAATCGTTTCAATACGAATTGAATGACGATGATATCGCCATGTTAGAATTGGCGGAATTTATCGAGGACGAAATTATCGATTTTATCAGGATCGAAGGACAAACATTCCTCCAGCACCCGTTCAAACCCTCTCTGGAATATTTTGAGGAATTACTACAAACCGAAGCTGACCAACAAAACCAAAATGAATGGTACGAAGACGGCAACATTTGGGAAGATGAACAGCGCACGGAAGAATGGCACAACCCGGTAGCTTCCATCCAGGAGGTGTTCCAGAAATATTATGCAAATGATCGCTACAATCCACCGGAATATAATGGCGCGCTAATACATGACAGTAAATTCTTGAAGAAATACCTCATGGACTCGGCACATATTTCCGACATCAGTGAATTCAATGCCGATCACCTGGCGGAATTTTTCAGCATCTGGTTGGTGAGGGAATTTGTGCTTGCCGACGAAAAACAAATCCCCTTTATTTTCCGTGCCACTGCCCGTTTTATTACTTACCTCTTTCAGTTTTACCATATTAACCTGAAAAAGGACTTCTTACAATTTTACGAGAAAACCAAGCTTGATCTCCCGAGGGTTGTAAAAGCTTTGAACATCTATATTTCACAGTACGATCTGTTTGGCGCTATTCTATCTTCGGATAAATTTGTTGAGAATCAAAGAATCGGTTATTTTGAAATCTCCAATATTAACGACAGGGTGCAACGAACAATCGACCTGTACGATCTGCATCTCTCCGAGTCGCTGCCGCGGATTAAACTCGATTCTCAGGCATTCACACATCTCCGGTGTGGCGATATTCTGCATGCAAGTTTGGTCTATAAATCCCCACAGTGGAAGATATTTGACATTCAATTTATTTACCCAAATCTGGCTAAAAAAAATTACTTGATTTTTTGAAAATAAGACTTTACATTATAGTCAGCAATGGGGCTCTCCCCTCAAGGAAACCTCCCTCCCAAATAAAAAATTTTATTTGGCCCCATTGCTGTAAAAAAGGGACATGAAAAATGTCCCTTTTTTTGTCACCGGAAATTCCACGGTTATCAAACCACCACACCTGAATAGTATCTTCTCGTAAAAATAATCGTTACCGGTGTTACAGTTGTTTAAGTCGATTAAAAGTAGAACCGGTGATCATATTTCAACCACCATTCCTTCCTGAGCAGCCCTGCAGCTTATCGGTTTACCGGATTTTTGGATCAATTCCCAGCTCATCTGTTCGATCTTATCAACCGCATCGTCATCGTGATCCGGATCGTGGTGAAATAAAATAAGCTGTTTCACTTCGCTACGCAGCGCAAGGTCTACCGTAAAGTTAAACGGGGAATGTCCCCAGGAAACCCGTTTCTGATATTCTTCGATAAAGAACTGCGTATCGTGAATCAGCAAATCCACACCACGGCAGAATTCTACAATTCGCTGGTCTTTGTTTTCTACAAAATTATCGAAGATATCTTCCAGGTCTCCCAGGGGCAAGGTGGCGGAGTCGGTATTTTCTGGCTGATTCAGGAAATAAAATGGCTCATTGTCGCTGATGTAGACTATACTTTTGTTTTTGAAGGTCATTTTAAAACCCAGGGCGTAACCGGGATGGTTCAAGTAAATCGTTTCGATATGCACTTTTTCAATGGAGAAAATTTCCTCTTTAACTGAACGGAAATTTATTTTTGCCTTCATATCCTGAATGGCAATCGGGAAATAGGTTGAATCCATCTGGAAAGAGATAATCTGATCCAGATTGAGCGTGGTATCATCACTGCCGATGATAGTAAAAGTATTTTTCGGATTATGAGCCGGGCGGAAAAAAGGTAATCCCTGAATATGATCCCAGTGGAAATGGCTGATGAAGATATAGGCAGAGACCGGTTTACCAAGTTGCATGAGTTCTTTTCCCAGCTCCCGGATTCCGGTTCCGGCATCGAGGATAAAAAACGGTCCGTCCTGGAACCGCACTTCCACACAGGGCGTATTGCCACCATATTTTAACGTTGAATATCCCGGGGTGGGAATTGAACCGCGGACGCCCCAAAATTTAACTTTAATCGTACTCATGGGGAACAGGCGTTAAAAGATTTTTAACTGCATCAATCAGAATATAGGCACGAGTGGGTTTGGTTAAAAAGAGATCAGCTCCTAACGCCAGTGCTTTCCGACGGTCTGCTTCATATATTTTTCCCGAATACACAATCACCCGAATTTCGGAGGTCTCAGGATTTTCTTTGATTATTTTGCACAACCGTAATCCGTCGATTTCGGGCATCATCAAATCAAGAATCACCAAACGGGGGGTCTTTGTTTGGATAATTTCCAGCGCTTCCTGCCCGTTCGTGGTAAATTTGGAATGAAACCCGTTTCGCTCGATCAACATTTTCGTGATTTTGGCTTGCTCATGATCGTCATCCACTACCAATACATCAAGTGCCGCATCCATCTTTTTGTTCCTCACATCCTTGTTATTATTTATCCACCGATTCATTTTCACTTTTTATTCCACCTACTACCACTTTCTGCACGTAAAAGATAGGCAGATTCAAGGCACTCTGGGTGACTGATGTCACAACTCATTTGACTGTTTTTATTGGCAGGAAATAATGGAATATATTCTACCCAATCGGTTTACGAAATTGCACTTTCACCATCTTTGAAATTGGCGTTAAGAGGAAAATAAACAATTCGGACAAAAACTTTAATTTAATCCTGGGAAAACACTTTCTGCAGCTTTTGTTTTTGTGCCAGACGGGAATTGATCTCTTTAATAAGTATTTTATATTCCTCGGTATCTGTTTTCGCTTCTTTCAATTGTTCACGTAAAGTATTAATCTGCGACTGCACATAGGCAATTTTAATGCGATAAATACAATCGTTTAAATATTGAGCAGGGTTTTCTATTTCCTTAAACAAATCAGCCGTTAACATGCTGACTATCTGCTCATCGGTCGTTTCTACCAGCACAAGGTGAGTCAGGTCTTTCGCGCTTTGGTCTTGATGATCCCGAATATAGCAAAATACGCTACGCAAGTTTTCATTGGAGAATTCCTCATCCCGGAGCACTTCGAATATTACATCCTTCATTTTTTCGAAATGATTCAGCAGCAGTACAATCACATCTTTCTCGGCACTCCAGGCTCCGGTAAGAAACATGCTTGTTCCCGGCTCAGCAGTTTCCTTTGTCTGCCGCTCCTGTAACCTTTGTTGGCGCGTGCGGTAAATTCTGCGTTTTTTTTGTAACTCCGCCATCAACGCCTGTTCCTGCAAACCAAATTTCCGGGCAATCTTGTTCACAAAGAAATTTACTTTTATCATATCGGGATGTGCCGCCAGCGATTCCAGAAGTTCACTCACCACCTTGCTTTGACGCGAAACCGTGTCGCTGCCAATCGTTTTGAGCAAATATTCCAGCTTAAAATCGTAAAAACTCTGCGCGGTTTCCACCAGGGAATGAAATTCGGAAGGTCCGTGAGAACGGACAAAGCTATCCGGATCTTCGCCTGCAGGCAGAATGAGCACTTTAACTTCCAGATTGTTCTGAAACAGAATTTGTCCGCCCCGCTCGGCTGCTTTAATGCCGGCGCTGTCCGAGTCGTAACACAGCGTGACCTCGCCGGTATAACGTCGGATAAGCTTTGCATGATTTTCTGTTAAAGAAGTACCGCTGGTGGCTACCACATTTTTAATTCCATTTTGCCAGAGTTGTAAAAAATCCATGTAACCTTCCACGAAAATGGCAAACCCTTCCTTTGTTGTAAATTGGCGATTCGGGAGAGTTGACATACTTGGGTGTATTCGGATCAGAGGAAAGGGTTCTGCCACCAAATGCAATGACCCGACCGGAAAGATTATAGATGGGGAACATTAACCGGTTCCGAAAACGATCGTAATGCCGGGAGGGGTCTTTTTCGGAGCGGAGAATGAGACCGGCGCGCAGAAACGGTTCCAGACTCATTTTTTGTCTTAATATTTCATTATACAGTCCGTCCCACGCATCCGCCACATAGCCGATTTTGAAATCGGAAATACTTTTCTCTGAAATGCCGCGTTTAGAGAGGTAATCCCGGATTTGCCCCGGATGGTTTTTCAGGAATTGAAAAAAATAATCAGCCGCAAACTGATTTGCCCGGTACAAACGGTCGTACTCCGAGACTTCCCGCTCATCCGCTTTATATTTCGGGATTTCAATTCCGGCATCGCCAGCTAATTTTTCAATAGCCTCGACGAAAGACATTTTTTCATGCTTCATTAAAAAATTAAAAACGTTACCGCCGGTGTGACAGCCAAAACAATAGAAAATCTGTTTATCAGGACTGACGGTAAAAGAAGGCGTTTTTTCAGTGTGAAACGGGCACAAGCCGATGAAATTTTTTCCCTGCTTCTTCAGCGATACATAGCGGGAAACCACATCGACAATATCCACCGCTTCACGCACCCGATCGATAATATGTTCCGGTATTCTTGCCATTTTTCACAAACCTTTAAAAAACCGTTTAAAAACAGAAAAGGTCATAATGGAAAAAGTCAATCAACCGGCAAATGTTCAACAGCAAATTAACATTGAATTACCGCCTGAGCAAGCGGAGGGTATTTATTCCAACCTTGCGCTCATAACCCATTCACCGGCAGAGTTTGTCATCGATTTTACCCGGCTTCTACCGGGAGTTCCCAAAACCAAAGTCTATGCGCGAATTATCATGACTCCGCAACATGCCAAAGGTTTGCTCAAAGCGCTGGAAGAAAACGTGAAAAAATACGAAGAGCAGTACGGAGAAGTCAAACTCCACGCCGGCGTTGCATCGAACAAACAGTTTGGTTTCCAGCCTCCGGGGATGGAAAAAAAATGAATCCGGCGGTCTCGTTGACGGAAGAATCGGCAGTGAGATTTTCATTTTTCGGAAACAACATCCCGCTGAGCCGGGTTTCTGAATTTGAATATTGCGAATTTGTCGATTCAATCACAGCAACAAAGAAAAAAATCAGGCAATTTTACCGGAAGCGAGGGACCGCATTTCTTTTACAACCGATGGATTCTGTAAGACATGCCGGACAGGGCAAACGTTCCGGGTGTGGTGATAGATATTAGTGAGCCGGTTGGTCAAATTTAAATTCGTTAAATAAAGAGGTTAAAAGTGAAACTAACCCCCTTGGATGTTCGCAAACAGGAGTTCAGAAAGACACTCCGCGGGTTTGACCCGATTGAGGTGCAAACGTTTTTAGAGATGGTTGCCGAAGAGTACGAGCAGGTTTTGGAAGAGAACAAACAGCTTAACCGGAAATTAGTGGAATACGAGACCAAGCTTGCCGATTACCAGGAAACGGAAAAGAACTTGCGCGAAACACTGCTTAATGTTCAGGAAGTGAAGAAACAATCGGAAGAGAGCAGCCGCCGGCAGGCAAGCCTGCTGGTGAAAGAAGCCGAGTTGAAGGCGCTGGAAATCATTGAAAACGCCCGCAAACAAGCCCGGCAAATGCGCGACGAAGTGAGTATTTTACAGTCACAGAAAGAATCCTTCATCAACCGGTTGCGCCAGATTCTGATTTCACAGATTGAACTGCTCTCGGTATTGGAAATTGAGGACGCCGTTCCCGAGGAAGCACAGGAATACCTGGAAAATATTCGTGCCCGGAAAAAATCGGCAATCAAACGAAAAACCCAGCAACTGCGCCGGGAAAAAGCCGAGACGGAAGAAATTGAAGATGAAGATTCGCAGAAAATAGAATTAGCCGAAGAGAGCGAAGTGTCTAAGGAACAAGGGGAAAGTGCTTTTTCGGTAAGCGCTGATTTTGTGGAACCGGCAATTGAATCAGAAGAAGATAAACAAAGAAAAAGCAAAAGCCAAAAAGCTAAAAAGAAATCCACCGAAGACAGCGAAGATGACGAGATAAATGAACTTTTTAAGAAGGGAATACAAATTGACGAACTTATCAAGAACCTGGACAAAAAGCAGCAAAAATGAGGACAACATGATGAAGTCTACACTCTTTTTTTTGGTCTTTCTGTTCTTTATTTTCGGGTGCAGCAACCACAAGACATTGACTGTTCCCCAGATTGAAAACAGGCAATCGGTAAAACTCGTTTTCCAGGACGGAACATCCGCCAATGCTTTTATTGTCAGCAAAGAAAATAACCAGCTTACCTACATAGCCCAGAGTGATCATCAGAAGTACACCGTTCCGGTAAAAAACATTCGCCGGGTGGAAGCACTAAATACCTATCTGGATGATTTGGCAAATCCCATCAGCAATGCCGAGATCGAACGGGTGAAATCGAACCGGAATACCTGGGGATATGCTATCGGCGGGGCGGTAGTAGGAGGTGCTGCGGGTCTGGTGGTGGCGTTACCATTTTGGTACAACGATGTGAAAGGGATTCCGCCCTATTTTGTTGCCGGCGCCTGAAGCCAGAAGTCGGTATTGTACTGGGCACCGGCTTGGGAGACCTGGTGGGAGAAATCGAAAAAGAAAACGAACTTTCATACCAGGATATCCCCTATTTCCCCATTTCCACCGTGGAGACTCATGCCGGGAAGCTGATACTGGGTAAACTGGCAGGAAAATCCGTAGTTGCCATGCAGGGGCGCTTTCACTACTACGAGGGCTATTCCATGCAGGAAATCACCTACCCCATTCGGGTGATGAAGGTGTTGGGTATTCACACACTGGTAATTTCGAATGCTGCCGGCGGAATGAATCCCCTGTTTCGCAAAGGCGACCTGATGATTATTGATGACCACATCAACCTGCTGGGCGATAATCCGCTGGTCGGTCCGAATATAGACGAATTCGGGCCCCGTTTCCCGGACATGTCCGAACCGTACAGCAAACGGCTCATCGGGATTGCCGAAGAAGTGGCGCTGAAGGAAAAAATCAGGTTGCAAAAAGGCGTGTTTGTGGCAGTAAGCGGACCGAACCTGGAAACCCGGGCGGAATATCGTTTTTTGCGCAGCATTGGCGCCGATGCGGTGGGAATGTCCACCGTTCCCGAAGTTATCGTGGCGCGACACATGGGTCTGGAAGTGTTCGGCGTTTCAGTCATTACCGATGAGTGCCTGCCGGATGCGCTGCAACCGGTTGATGTTCCCGATATTATCCGCACCGCCAACGAAGCACAGCCGCGCCTTACACTGTTGATGAAAAAGCTTATTGAGAATTCGTAAGCATTAATTTCTATCAATGGTTTTGAGTGCAATGATTTGGGGAAGTAAAATAACTGAGAAAGAGAAACTTCGGGAATTTTGCTCTCCTCTCACACTTCACTATGCGAGAGCATTTGCCTGTTTTCAGGCAACGCGGAGATTACTTTAAAATTTTGATGCTCAATGAACATTTATTCCCTCCCGGCAATAATTGCCTTTACCCTGAATTTTAGCGTCGCCCTTATTGTTTTATTCGACAATCCCGAAGCGCCTTTAAACCGTTGGTTCTCGGCATTTATCGGGAGCTTTGTCCTTTGGAACATCTCTGAAATCATCATTTTAAACGGGGCGAATATCGAATCCGCTCTGATCGGTGCCCAAATCCTGTACCGCATTATTTTTATTACCCCTGCCTTCTTTGTAATTATTGCTTATCTGTTTCCGCGCAATTTTCACCCCCGGACAAAAAATATTTCCTTCCGTATTTCGCTATTTGCTTTGCCCATCTTGCTGTTGGTGCTTTCTTTCCCCAATTTCCAGATTCAATTAGTGCCTCTGCAAAAACTGCCCCAGAGTTACTATTACCAACTTCATTTTTCAACCGGATTTACCTTCATTCTGTTGGTTGCGGTATTTTTCTCCTACCTTACTTGGGGAACCATTGTCCTGGCGAAAAAGCTCCCCCGCCTTCGCACTACCAGACAAAAAAATCTTTCGAAACTCTTACTTTACGGAATCGTATCCATATTTTTTCTGTTCCTGTTGATTAACACGCTCCGGGTTTTCATTCGAACAGAGATGTCCTTTTATTTTCTTTCCACCCTGCTAACACTATCTATTAGTATATTTTTTCTGATTGCTATTTTGCAATACCGCATGTTCCGGCTTTCCCGGATAGTAAGCAGCGGAATTACCTATTCCATCCTTTCTTCCGTAATACTGGCTATTTATTTCATTACTATTGAATCGCTCAGCAGCACCATACGATCTTTTTTCGGTATTAATTCTTTGTTGCTGAACATTATGCTGATCTTAATCCTGGTAATTTTAATTCGTCCCTTAGCAAATCGTATCCAGAGCAGTGTAGACCGGTTGTTGTATAAAGACATCCACCAGTATCGCCGGAATCTGGCAAAATTTACCCGGGAATTGCTTACTTATATGGAACCGGAAGTGTTCTTCAGCAAGATTCGGAATTTTTTAAGCAAACAATTTCAGCTCACAAATGTACTGGTTTTTTTAAGAGACAATGAGGATGGTAATTTCCGGTTGTTTAACCCGGCAGAAAAGTCACCGGAAATGAAAGCCAACAGCTATCTTACCCGGAAACTTATCGTCGAAAAAAAAGTGGTTGAATATTACGATCTGCAATTGGAATCGGTAAATACACAGTTGCACGATTTTTTTCAGGAAAAACGGATTCGTTTACTGTTGCCGCTCATATTCGAAGATGCCTTACTGGGCGTTCTCGCTCTTTCCCAAAGAAGACACGGTCAGGATTTCCCGGAGGATGCCCTGGATATTTTTACCATTTTTTCCAACGAAATCGCAACCGCATATCACCGAAACATGATTGTTGACCGGATTCGCCGGGAAGAACGTCAGCAAATGCGCTTACAGCATCTGGCGTCGCTGGGAAAATTAACTGCCGGGGTGGCACACGAAATCCGTAATCCGTTGAACGTGATTGCAACTTCCGCCGAAACATTGCTGCGGAAAAGACTGAATCCCGAAGACGAAACAGAATTAAAATCTTTCATCCTGGAAGAAACCACCCGGCTGAACCGCATTTTAGAGGATTTTCTAAACCTCTCTCGCTTACGTTCCTCCAATGTGCAGCAGGTTGATATCGCAGACCTGTTCAATCAAATTATTGCCGCCATAGAAACCGCCACTGATCAGCCTGTAAAAATATCCGTGGAAATGCAGTTAGCAGAGACCTCTTTTTTTTCCGATCCCGACATGCTTCATCAGGTACTGCTGAATTTAGGTTTAAATGCGCTCGAGGCAATCCGCGAGAAATGCCGCCGACAAGAACATTTTCATTGCAGCAAGGGCTGGATAAAATTCAGTGCTGCCAAAAATTCACAAAACATTATTCTTACCGTAGCTGACAACGGAGTGCAAATTGCTCCGGATCAACTTGAGCAAATTTTCGAGCCCTTTTACACCACCAAAGAAACCGGGACCGGGCTGGGATTGTCAATTGCCCAAAATATGGTTCGCGCATTAAATGGTGAAATTGTTGTAAAATCGAACGAGGAATTCACCGCTTTTAGCGTATATTTACCAGAGCACCCTGAAAAGGAGAACAGGTGGAACAAAATAAGCTGACGATTCTCATTGTCGATGACGAAGAAAAAACCCGCAAGGTGCTGAAAATTAATTTAGCCGATACCTACCGGATTCTGTTGGCAAGCAATGGCGGAGAAGCGGTTAAAATTCTCAACCAGGAAACGGTTCACCTGGTGCTTACCGACCTGAAAATGCCCGAAATGAACGGTCTGGAACTCCTGCACCATATTCGGGATAATTATAAAAATATTCCGGTAATTCTCATGACCGCTTACGGAACAGTTGAAAACGCGGTGGAAGCAATGAAAATGGGCGCATACGATTATATTTTAAAGCCGGTAAAAATATCGGAACTGGAGCTTCTGCTGGAAAAGGCGCTCCGGTTTGTCCGCCTGTTAGAAGAGAATATTGCCCTGAAGGAACGTCTCAGAAAATACGAAGGCTTCCCGGAAATTATCAGCGCCAATCCCAAAATCAAATCTCTCCTGGAACTCATTAAGCAGGTTGCCTCTACAGATGCGACCATTTTAATAGAAGGTGAATCGGGAACCGGAAAAGGTTTGTTTGCCCGGGCGGTTCACTACCTGAGTCCGCGCGCGGAGGGAGCTTTTATCGAGATCAATTGCGCGGCGATTCCGCATGATCTGTTGGAAAGCGAGTTGTTCGGGCACGAACGCGGTGCATTTACCGGCGCGGTTGCTACCAAAAAAGGAAAATTTGAACTGGCGCACCACGGCAGCCTGTTCCTGGATGAAATCGGGGAAATGCCGTTGGATTTGCAGGTAAAACTTCTGCATGTGCTGGAAAACCAGAAATTCACCCGGCTGGGCGGCACACAATTTCTACAAACCAACACCCGGATCATTGCGGCTACCAATCGCAACCTGAGAGAGGAAGTGACGCAAAAGCGTTTTCGGCAGGATTTGTTTTACCGCCTAAAAGTGGTTTACCTGCACATTCCGCCGCTGCGGGAGCGCCCGGAAGATATTCCGGCTCTGGCACAATATTTCTTAAATAAACATCAGAACTCTGCTCCCCAAAAAATCACCAGATTCTCGGAAGAAGCGCTTCAATTGCTCCTGCAATACCCCTGGCCGGGAAATGTTCGGGAAATGGAAAACGTAATTTTGCAGGCGATGATCTTCGCCCAAAACGGAATCATCACCCCGGCTGTTTTACCGGAAGAAATACTTACTTACCAGGGTTCTGCCTCCACTCCCCTTACCAAAACAGATTTGCAGATAGAAAAAAACCGCCGTACCGAAAAAATTATTACCGACCTGGAACGACAATTCCTGACCAGGGTGCTGCAGAAGACACACGGCAACATCTCCGAAGCAGCACGTCTCAGCGGCTACGACCGGCGGCAAATTCAAAATCTGATAAAAAAGCACCGCATAAATAGCGAAGACTTCAAATAAGCACGTGTCCCGCCATTTTCGCTCCTGCGAAATAGCATTTCACAGCGAATAGTACACTATTGCTTCATTTAGTTTATTATCTGCTATCTCGCGGGAAATCTCATTTCCCAAAATACCGCTTTTTCTTTCACCCGCGCAGTTAACCAACAGCCGCTATCTCTAATAGAATAGAGCAATTATGAGTTAATTCAAAATATTGGCACAAAAAATGTATTAAAAGAAAGTGAGGTTGATAGAGGAAACAAAACCAAAAAAAGGAGGAGTAAAAAATGTGGCAAGCATGGGTAAACGGAATTTTAGGAGCCTGGGTTTTTGTTGCAGCTTTTCTCGCAATGGGTTCAAAAGGGAATCTCTGGAATGACCTGATTGTTGGCGTGATCACTGCCGTGGTCGGTTTTCTGATGGTGAAGGCGAAACCGTGGCAGGGATGGCTGACCGGCATTATGGGAATCTGGCTGATTATCGCTGCCTTCATACCAGGATTATTGGTTGGTAGCGGACTGTTATGGAACAATGTTATTGTCGGCGCCCTGCTGATGATTGGCGGCTTCGGTGCTTTGGGAGGTTCGTCGCATACCGTGGCACATTCTAATTAAATAGAAGTTTTTTTTGCTGAAAAAAAGGAATAGACTAAAAAATAAAACTGGGCATCGATTTAGTCTCTTCAACTGCAAAGGTGTTTGTACTGTCTGATAAAAACAACTTCATTTCCAAATTCCATCTACGCCACAACAGACGGATAAAATAAACGCTGATGTAATCGCTGGTGGAAATCGGGAAACAGTTCCCCTCTGAACAATTTTCCGTTCACATTTTAGGCAACACCGGCATGGGTTTAACGGAACATGTCGCGTTTCCCTTTGTGCAGAAAGTTCTCGCACTTACCCACACCATTCGCTTTTTTTATCCCGGGACTTCATCGATTTGTCATGTTCACAAAGAGATTACCGCGCTCCCATTGGTCGCTCGCCCGTTTAGCCATCAGACACGAAACCATGCAGACAATGACTAAAGTGGATTGTTCCTACCAGTGAACGAATTTTCATAAACTACGAAATTTTCTTATTGTAAAAAAAGAATAATAATCTTACATTTATTTATTATGAATGAAAACATTACTTCAATTGTAATGAATAAATGGACTTTATATACTTTATATTGATTTAAGCAAAGGATGATTTAAATAATGATTTTAAAAGAAACCCTGCGCGATATTATCCGGCTACAAGTTGATGAACTAAAAAAGATGCCAATTGGAATACCAAGGACACAATTAGCAACCATTGACCTTGACTCATCATTTATAATCATTCTCAGTGGTATAAGACGTTGTGGAAAAAGCACTTTGTTACGCCAGCTCATGAATAAAACAAAATGTTTTTATTATTTTAATTTTGAAGACCCGCGGGCAATAAATTTTGAGGTAACAGATTTTAATAAACTGGAGCAGGTTTTTCACGAAGAATTAGGGGAATGCCCATATTATTTCTTTGATGAAATCCAGAATGTACCTGAATGGGAACGCTTTGTCAGACGATTACATGATGCGGGTAAGCAAGTATTTATTACCGGATCAAATGCTTCTTTACTCAGCCGTGAATTAGGAAATAGGCTGACCGGCCGTCATTTAAGCTATGAAATTTTTCCTTTTTCGTTTCATGAAATGCTATCACTTACAAAGAAAAAACATTCCGCAGATTCTCTCCAAAACTATCTCGAGCTTGGCGGTTTTCCGGAATATCTAAAATCCGGGAATATACAAATCCTGCATCAGTTATTCAGGGACATTATTGTCAGAGATATTGTTACCCGCTACCAGATTCGCGACTACAGAGTTTTAATGGAAATGGCTATCTATTTAATGACCAATACCGGCAATGAATTTTCTTATAATCGCCTGAAAAATCAATTCGGATTGGGTTCGGTAAATACGGTAATTTCGTATTTATCCTACCTGGAAGATAGTTACTTGTTTTTTACTGTTCCAAAGTTTTCATTTTCGTACGCGAAACAAAGAGCATTTTCAAAGAAAATTTATACAGTAGATCCGGGCTTAATTGGAGCAAATACCGCTTCGTTAACCCCGGACTTAGGACGATTGCTGGAAAACGCAGTATTTCTGCACCTTAAAAAGCAGGTAAATGATATTTTTTATTATAGAAACAATTCCGAATGTGATTTTCTGGTAAAAGAAAAGGGAAAAATAAAAAGGGTTATTCAAGTCTGCTATCAGCTGAATGACGACAATGTCAAAAGAGAAATCAAAGGAATAAAAGACGCCATAAAAACAACCGGAGCTACCGAGGGCGTAATCGTTACTTTGAATCAGAAAGATGAAATTGAAGGAATCCCGGTTTTACCAGCCTGGGAATTTATTGAGTAGTTTTTTACAGATTAATTCATTACCAGGCGATTCCTTCGGGATTTTACAGATTAATTCATTACCAGGCGATTCCTTCGGGACAATTGGACTGGTACCAAATTTATTTGAATAATATCCAAAACGAATATAAAGTATCTTTAAAAAAAAAAAGAAAACTTAGAATCAGATATTATGCAATAAGTTATCCACTATTTATGAAAACAAGTGATATCTCTCACTTTTCAGTAATGATGATTTCTGTCTTGGCGACTCGGTGATTCTGAGCAGTTACATTTAATCATTTTTTCTCTTAACCGAACCTTGTGATGAAGTAAATCACAAGCTAAATACTTTAGGTTCCGTGCAACCCCGCTTTTCTCCATTAAGGACAACATTTCCACAATCGCGTCCATTTCGGATTGGGCGGTTAAATACAAATCAATATTTTTTACATCCATCCACTGTTGCAAACGACTCATCAAGCATTCTCTTCTATCGTACTCTTTTTGGTTACGTTTGTCAAATTAATCCTAATATTTTGCAGTTCTTTTTCCGCCGATTAGAGAACCCTCACATTCCTTATTGTCTCATTAGAGAGAGCACCGCGTACATCAGCAACCACGTAAAAGCGGGAAACATGAAAATATTGCTCTACAAATGCTTTAAAGTAACGCCACTCACCATGGCATTGGCAATTGGCCGGATGGTTTCCGGCGCCATAACATGGAAAGCATGTGCTACCGGCATTTTCCTACTGTCCGCTCAAAAAATCATTTTTTAAAAACTGCCCGTTTTATCCTTTACGTTTGCTACCGGATAAATTTTGCTATCTTCCCGAAATCTAGAAAAGTAATTCAGCCTTTGCCACT